>DASRRN010000261.1:0-13789 GCA_035695685.1 Acidobacteriaceae bacterium
CACCACGGCCGAGGTCTCCGGAACGATCAACCAGCAACTAGTCAGCAAGTTGCCTTCAAATGGCGGGAACTTCCTGGATTTAGCTTCCCTGGTGCCCGGTACGACAAGTGAAGGTGCAATGGGACCCTGGACTGGTGCGCATAATCAAATGTCATTCTCGCAAACGGCTGAGATGCGCGTTACCGCAGCAGGTCTCTCTTTCGTTGGCGGAATTTTTTTGGGAGGCAACCCGGACACCTCCAGCAACATTTCTGTCGATGGTTCCAACGTCCAATTAGCGATCTTGGGCCAAGTGATCCAACCGCAGTCTCGCTCCGACATTCAGGAGATCAAGATCGAGAGTGGGGTCATGAACGCCGAATTCGGTTTTGGGACCGGGGCAGTCAACATGGTCACCAAATCCGGTACCGAGCATTTTCACGGCGAAGTCTATGAATATCTGCGCAATAACGATTTAGATGCTGTGAATTACTTCACCAAGCTGGCTGGGCAAACCAATCCTGGCTACAGAATGAACCAGTTCGGCGCATCGGTGGGAGGGCCGGTCCTCAAAAACAAACTTCAGTTTTTCGCCAACTACGAGGGGCTGCGGGTCACCCAGTCAACGTTCAACGAGGGGGCTACGCCTCCCGCCAGCATACGCAGTGGTGATTTCTCGACGTACGGGAATGGGAACTCTACCCCTGTCCCGACTATATATAACCCCTACCAGTTTGACCCGGTCACCGGGTTGCGAATGCCCTTTCCTGGCAACCAGATTCCCTTGGGTCCCACGACGTTGTGCAACCCGAGGCCGACCTGCGTGGATCCGGCGATGCTCGCTTATCTCCAGTATTCCCCGCTGCCGAATGGCGTTATTGATGGTATCGACGAGTACTCTAATACAACCCCGACAATCATTACCCAGAACCAGTACACGGGAAGGATCGACTGGGAGAAGGGCGAGAAGACACGCATCTTCGGCCGCTTCACCCACTTTAATGACTATTCCTTCAGCACGGGGCTGGCGCCGATCGCAGGAGCGGCGAATCCGTACGGGTCGATCAACCCGGTAATCTCCTGGGTGCAGACCCTCAGCCCAATTGCGGTAAACAACCTTACGGTTTCCTATACTCGGGGGTACTGGGCAAATTCGCGGGCAACGAAGGGAATCGGGAATATCTCCCAGAAGCTGGGTCTGATGAATACGTCAGAGAATCCCGGGGGACCGAGTATCAATGTTACTAACTATACCGTTGCCAGTTCTAATTACAGCCTGGCCAGCACCCTGGAGGACACGATTCAGTTTAAGGATGATTTCAACACGACCAAAGGCAGGCATGACTTGAAGTTCGGAGTACAGGTGAATGATCGACGAGCCCACTATAATGACTCGCAATTTGACAAAGGGCAGCTGACCTTCCAAGACGTTTACACAGCGGCCTGTCCTCTGGGCAATGCAACTTGCACTGCTGCGATGAAGGGGGCAGGCCTGAGTTCGGGCGGTCTGGGATTCGCAGATTACCTATTGGGTGCAGTGGATTCGGCACGGCTCGATATCCCGGGTGCTATATATGACGCTGACGAAAGATACTATGGCATATATGCACAGGACTCCTGGAGAATTTTCTCCAAACTAACTTTGAACTTGGGTTTGCGTTACGACTACTGGACCCCGTGGCTAAATGTACGAGGAATGTCTGCTCGCTGGGATTCCTCTACTGGCAACATTGTCTATCCGCTTAAGAACCCACTGGACTATCTCAATCCTGCCACCGACTTCGGAAGAAACGCGCCACTTAACCCCGGTGAGTCTCGTGCAGGTTATACAACCAGCAAAGATTTTGCTCCTCGTGGAGGTCTGGCCTATCTTTTGACGCCCAACACGACGGTGCGGGCCGGCGCAGGAATTTACTTCGCTGGCAATGCAAATCTGAACCAATTCAGTCAGATACAAGGTGCGGTCGGACCTTTCAGCGTGGCTCTTAGCAACACAGTTGCCGGAAATGAACAACTCCCACCAATACTTGCGTCGGAACAGTTCCCGACGCCTCCTCTCACCGCCGTCGTTGCACCTAGTGCGACAAATCCGGTCAGTGCTCAGGTTCTCGGAAGCAATTATTATCCCACGCCGACTGTTTACCAATGGACGTTTAGCGTCCAGCGCCGGCTGGGAAGGGACTGGGTGATCGAATCCACCTATCTCGGTACCCATTCGATTCGGATGAATCAATTTGTGGATCTCAACATACCCAACCAGCCGCTGGGCGCGCTGGCCAGCGTGCCTATTCAGCAGCGACGGCAATTTCCGGACTGGGGATCTATTAAGTCGTGGATGGATATTGGATGGGCCAAGTACAACGCAGTGACCACAAGCCTCAAGACTCCCCGATGGCATGGCCTGACGCTCATGTCCTGGTTCGCATATTCCAGGGATAAAGCTAGCGACTCACTCGGTATAAGTTCCAATGGCAACATTGATTTTCGGCATCCTAATATATGGGCGGGCCCGACCCTGCTCAATCCCGACCTGAGGGATGTGAACACCTGGACCTATGATCTGCCGGTAGGCAAGGGCAGGAGATTTAATTTCGCCGGACCAGTCGACTGGGTAGCGGGCGGATGGACGTTCAGCGGGTCGGCCGAATTCTCTCAAGGCGCTCACGAGGCTGTCTATCTGGCTACTGATAATTCTGGTACGGGTCAAACCGAGCCGATCCCGAACCAGACCTGTAATCCAGGTCCTGTTCCGGGGGGGAGGAACCGACTTGAGTGGTTCAACACCGCCTGCTTCGCGGTTCCTGCCTTCGGCGTATATGGAAATGGGCATCTCGGGGCGTTTGTCGAACCCGGGGTGGAGAACTGGAACCTGGCGCTCCGTAAATCCTTCACCATTCCGAAACTCGAATCAAACCAGTTGGTGTTTCAGACGGATTTCTTCAACGCTTGGAACCACACACAATGGGCATACGTAGATGATTCGCTGGGTTCTAATACGTTTGGCCGTGTTCAAGCAGCTCACCCTGCGCGGCAGATCCAGTTTTCACTAAAATATGCTTTCTGAGTAAGGAGTGAATTCGTTTAGGAGAAGAAGAATGAGAAGGCGTAACTTTCTTAAGAATTCGGTGAGGGGGATGGCAGCTTTTGCTGGAACAGGTCTAGCGGGTCTGGCAAGAGAGGAGGGGACGGCAAATGGAGAATCTGTTCCGGGGATATCTTCGGGAGGTAGTACAGGGAAGACAGTAGGTCGTCCAGTTCGTATCGTGAGCATAGGATTCAAGGGTATGTTACCCCTAAGCGTAATCGAAGGACATGTGGATGAAGAGGGATCCCGAGGTTCCGATCTTATCGTCTTGCCGGAGCTCTGTCGGGGGCATAATGAGAGGAGCGAAGAGCCATTGCAAGGCCCTACCGTAACGGCGATGGCAGTATTGGCCAAGAAGCATAAAACTTATATTGCAGCCCCTATCGATAGACGAGATGGTGATCGGCGATTGAATTCCGTGGTGCTGATCGATCGTTTCGGCCAGGTCGCGTGCGTTTACGATAAGGTCTTCCCATCGTGGGGAGAATACCTCTTGGTGCACCCTCCGGTTGACCCGGGCGAGAAGGTTCAGGTTTATCAAGCGGATTTCGGCCGTGTGGGCATTGCAACCTGCTTCGACGTCAACTTCCCCGAGGTCTGGAGGTGTCTGTCAGACAAGGGGGCCGAGTTGGTGGTGTGGCCGAGCTATTATTCAGCGGGCAGCTCACTTCAGGCCCACGCCATTAACTATCACTACTATATCGTCACCTGCGCGCGGACGCCGGATTGCATTGTGTATGACATTACTGGGGAGCGCCTCCTCTACGAGGGGACGAAGGGCATTAATATCAGCCGGGTTACAGTAGATCTGGACCGAGGTATCTATCATCAGAATTTCAACATAGCTAAACGGGACAAATTGCTGAGGGAACATCCTGAAGATGTCGTACAGGAGAAATGGATGGAGCTGGAGCAATGGTTCGTGCTGAAAGCCAAGCAGCCGGGTGTAAGCGCCAGGGAATTGGCACGACAATATGACCTAGAGGAGTTGCGGCATTATATCGACCGTAGCCGCCTTGCGATCGACAAGCGCCGTGGATGGCAATTTGCCGAGAAGGCTCTATTCCCGAACCAGAGTGTAGCCCAATTGAAAGCTTTAGAAGCTAAGCTTGGAAAGCCACGCAGAACCGCTGCTTGATAGATCGCCCAAATAAAATTGAGCAATACTGCGTGATTTAAGGAAACAACGTTCGCTCACACCCCGTTCAGCTTCAATCCGAGCCCCAGGAGCTCTATTTGGTCATGGGAAGTGTCTTATGAATCGAAGAAAATTCCTCGCATCAACCGCCGCTTTAGCTGCAATCTCCGCTTATCCCGATCATGCCCAATTGTCACAGCCGGCACATGGGTTTTCAACGTCAGAGTTAAAGAATGAACCTTACATCGAGCACACGCCAATCGCAGGTTACCATTCCGCCCCTCCCAGTGCATATGAGGCATTCGAGGATATGAAGTTCGGCGTCAGAATTCACTGGGGGATTTACTCTATATGGCATCGAGGCAGAGAGTCATGGCCTTTCTTGTCGATGTCATTTGAAGACCGGCAGAAGTACAACGATCTCTACAAAACATGGAATCCTATGGCCTTTGATGCAGGGGCCTGGATGGGAATCTTTAAAGAAAGCGGCATGAAGATGCTCGCCTTTACAACGAAGCACCACGAAGGGTTCTCAATGTTCAACACGGGGACGAGGGTGAAGAGTCGCACGGACTGGACCGCTCCCGGTGCACCGAAGATTGCACCGTGCGACCTCGCGTACTCCATTATGGAGACCCCATTTCGACGGGATATTGTGAAGGAACTTTGCGATGCTGCACACAGGCAGGATATAAAAATTGACCTTTACTTTTCACATGCCGATTGGTATGACGCGGACTTCCGGCCGTATCTGGAGCACCCGCTGCAAGTGCCATCCTCGGCAAAGATGATGATCCCCTCCGATCTGGAAAGAACACGAATCGTATATGGAAATTATCCGGTCATCGTCCCTGATCCGACAGATGCAGAGGTGACACGTATGATGGAGAGGCATCGCGGACAGCTCGTCGAACTGTTGACCAACTACGGAAGGATCGACATGGTGGGTCTCGATGTAATGCTGGGCCCGCTCGTCTGGCCCGAGCTTCGTAAGACCGTATTGAAGATGCGGGAACTTCAGCCGAATGTGATGCTGCGCAATCGCGGTATCGGGAACTATGGCGATTATTACACGCCTGAGCGTGTCATTCCTGGGTCAGAAGGGCCGTCGGGCAAGCCGTGGTTCACTATCTACCCACTAGGGACGGACTTCTCATATGAGCCGGATGCTGCGAAATACAAAGGCACCGAATGGATTATCAAGAGTCTAGCAGACGCGACGTCCAAAGGAGGAGGGCTTCAGATCGGGGTAGGTCCAAGCCCACACGGTGAGTTTCATCCCGAGGCGGTCCGGCAGATGAAGGCTGCCGGAGCTTGGTTGAAGGTGAACGGTGAAGCGATCTATGCGACCCGCCCACTTGAAGGTGCGCGCTGGGCGGAGGGTGATACTGTTCGTTACACGCGCTCGAAGGACCATCGATTCGTCTATGCGATCTTGATCCGTTGGCCCGGAACGATGGTGCCTCCCTTAAGGTCGGTACGTCCGAAACACGGCTCTAAGGTAACTCTCCTGGGTTCGGACACAGCACTACCGTGGAAATTCGACTCGGCCCAAGGGACGATCATCACATTACCGGAAAATCTGCAGCAAGCCAGCAACAGGCCGTGCAAATACGCTTGGACCCTAAAAATCGAATCTTCCGAAGTAAAAACCGTAGGTCATTCCTAGGCATGAGGTTTCAATAGGTTGTCCATCTAATCGAGAACTGGGAATCAGAGTTTGCAAAGCGAAGCGACTCAGCGGGCAGATGGACTACCACTAGGATGCCCGACTGATGATGTTCGGTCGAGAAATCTTGGTCCACAAAGCTGAGCAGGAAGAGGGTAAGGCGATATCGCGAGCTGGTTTCGGAGAGGCTTACCGATCCCGCTCGCGCATGCAGCTCACGTCTGCAGCGATTGCGTCAGTCCACATCAGCAAAGCGGACGGCGATAGTAGAGGCTCTGTGCTACGAGCGCTTGGGTCGCGTACGTCACAGGCCTACGTCAGGCTACGGGGTGAACCGCATCCTGCGTCGCTTATAGCTTATATTAGATGCGCGACCTCGAACTGTCGGTGGTGATCCAGCGCGACGAGCGGCTGCGCCCTTCTCTCGAACCCCGTTTACCGTTGCCTCGCCGCCCTCACGGTCGCGGTCCAGTAGGGCAACAGACGCCGAACGCAATGTGAACCCTAATGCACACGCCCGCCCAATTTCCGAGCTGCCGCTGGTAACCACGACTACTTTTCCCTCAAATCTCATCTCAGTTTTTTCCGCAGCTATAGAACGCCCGTTTCGGAGAATACGCTCTCCGCCGTCGCTCCCTGGAGCAGCATCGTTCGCGCGGTCTTCTCTTTCCTCACTTGCTCCAGAGCCCGTTCCACCACCGCCGCTTCCGCCTCCCTGGGCAGCACCACCAGACCATCAATATCTCCAAACACAATGTCGCCCGGCTGAATCGTCACTCCATTGATCTCCAGCGGCATCCGGTAGTCGACAACCTGCCCGCGTCCGCGCTGATCCTGCGCATAGCCGCCATAGCAGAACACCGGAAACTCCATCGCAAGAATCCCGCTCGTGTCGCGCGCATACCCTGCCATCACCGCGCCCACAGCTCCTCGCGCGCGCGCCGCCGCGCTCATCAGCTCGCCCCACAGCGCATAGCGCGGAGAAGACCCCGCCGCGACATAAACCTCATCCTCCCGCATCGAATCCAGCGCCTTCAGCATCAGACCGAACGGAGGATCCGGGACCTCAACCACGTCGGTCTCATGCACCGTCATTGCGCGGCCGCACACTACCATTCGCGGATCGAGCGGTCTGCATTCGGGCATCAGAAACTGATGGTGAAATCCGTGCAGGTCAAGCACGTCGCCAATCACCGCCGTAAAAAGATGCTGGCGCATCAGTCGAAAAAGTTCAGTATCGTTCGTCCATTCCATCGTGTTCTCCACTGTTACCTACTGCTGCCACCGGAGCGGCTAGACATAGAAGCCGGGGCGCCGTTTCGTCACGCCGGGATGGAGTTCCATCTCTTCCTCCACAAGATCGAATCCCAGCCCAGGCGCGTCGCTTAATTCCAAGAATCCGTCCTTCACCGGAAGCGGCTTATCGAGGACCGTATCCCGCCACGACACATCCGTCACCATGAACTCCTGCAGGAAAAAATTCGGCACCGACGCCATAACGTGCGCCGCCGCTATCGTCGAAACCGGTCCGTTCGGATTGTGCGGAGCGATCGGCACGTTGTACGCCTCGCACATCGTCGCGATCCTCTTCATCTCGCCGATTCCACCACACCGTGTGATATCCGGCATCAGGATGTCCGCAGCATGTTTTTCGAGAATCGGTCTCGCCATAAAGCGCGAGTGCAGACGCTCTCCGACGCAGACCGGCAGCGGAATCTGCCGTTTGATCGCAGCGATTTCATCTGGAAACTCCGGACCTACCGGTTCTTCGTACCACATGCAGTTAATACTCGCGGCGGCAATCCGGTGCGCCATCTCCACCGCCGTAGGCCCGTTCAGCATGGCATGCGTCTCTACCGCGATCGGGAAATCCGAGCCCACCGTCTCCTGCACCGCCACAAGCCTCTCGATGGCCACCCGCTTCTGTGTCTCTGTCAGGCTCAGGTTGTCGGAGAGGTCCTCTCCATACCAGTAATTCACGTGCGCGAACGGATCCATCTTGCATGCCGTGAATCCCTTCGCTTTCATCTCCGCGGCCTGTCGCGCATATTCTTCCGGCGTCCCTTCTCCTCCCAGAAACCAGTAGTTGGCGTAGAGCTTGATCCGTCGGCGATAAGCTCCGCCCAGCAACTGATGGACCGGCATCTTCGCGCGCTTGCCCGCGATGTCCCACAACGCAATGTCTATCGCGCTGATCGCGCTCATCACCGGCCCCGCCTGCCCCAGCCAGTTGAAATCGCGATACAGTTTCGTCCAGAGATAATCGATCCGGCTCGGGTCCTCGCCCACAATGACTTCGCCGGCGTGCCTGCATGCCTCCAGGACCAGCGGACTTCCGGGCCAGTTTGTGCCCTCGCCTATTCCGGTCAGGCCTTCGTCCGTATAAACCTTCACCATCACCCAGTTGTACTTAATGCCTTCCACCAGCCACGTCTTTAGTTCCGTTATGCGCATTCGGATCTCTTGCTCGCAAGTCCTTTAGAGACGGCTTTCAGATGTTATCGCATTAGATTACTCGACGCGAGAGTGAGATCTGGATAGCTACTGGAAAGGAGAGAGCCGCCTGAGACTTACGTTGGCTGCAAATCTCAAGCACAATGTGCAGCCGCATCTAGAAGGCATGCACGCCAAACTCCGCGAGGCGTCCGCTTTTGTAAATTGATAACTGTCCAAGACAGGGCTACTAGGATATTGCAATCCACCATCGCTTCCCAGCGAAGGGTTGTTCAAGGCATTGAATGCATGCATGCGGAGCTGTGTCAGACCCCCTAACGCGCTTGCATACAAATTGCTGTACGCCGATGAGGCTATCCATCAGATCCAACAACTGAGCTGCACTAGCTTCTCACCGATACAAAACATTGAGCAGATCATGCGGCGATTCCCGTGGAAATACCCAAGCTAACGTTTTAAATAAAGCCACATTGTTTCACTGTGGCCAGCGAAGATGCTTGCGGAGGAACTTGAATGTCTGGTCTCCGTGAATCGTGTGTGGACCATCATAGAACTCGATCTCTGTTTGTTCGGGAATACCCATATAAGCATAAAACCATCTCACTTTCGAGTACTCAAATGCTACCGTTTCATCAGGACCTACACCGTCATAATGGCCGCGTTCGACCATAAAAGGCCGAGGTGCCATAAGGCATGCCAACTCCGAATAATTCGCGATGTTAGCAAGATTGAATTCGTACATATCATACTGACCATTTAAGAGATAGCTAGAAATCGACTCAGTATTGGTAGTCTTCCAGACCCATTCATTGAAATCTCCCGAGCAGATTGATAGAGCATAGCGATCGAGAAGTGGGGGAACGCGGACCGCAGTCTTTCCACCATAGGATAATCCGTAGAACCCTATCCGATCCGGGTCCACAAACGGCTGTTCCGCGAGCCAGTTCAGCGTCTGCTCATGCTGACCAAGGATGAAGGAAAACAGGGCGACTTTAAGGGGATGACCCATCCGCTGAATGATCCGGAAGCGGTCATGACCAATGTAAGGGTTCTGCGGCGCGTAAGTCACAAAACCCTCTTCAGCAAGTGTTGCAGCAAAGTGATGATAATAATGAGAGTCGAGTTTCGGATCAGCCACATCTTGGGCATGACCTTCTAGTCCGTGCTGACAGACGACAACCGGACGACGTTCGTCTGGACGAATATTCTTCGGCACCAGCAATATCCCGTATGCAAAGACATCGTCCCAAACATCCAACATAACTTCGTACCCTCTGAATTTGGAGGTCTCATATATCAATCGAGTGCGCGGATTCATAGGGAGATTGGGCGATGGCAAACGGCCGATCATCTCTTCCCAGATATAGTCACGGTACCACTTCGTCTTTTTTCTCCACTCCTCCGGAGATGCTGACCACACTTCCATCCCAGAGCGCTTAATCGGAGCATAGTAGTCCGTCTTTACCTTTTCATCGTAGTCCTTCCAAAACAGATCTGCGTTGGACCAAAACTCTTTACGCCTGTCCGGCGACTTCCGGATTAGCGCCTGGGTGAAGCCCACCATCTGGTCAAACTGCCGATGCAAACGTGGGGTCGGGTCGTAGTTCTTGTGATGGTCAAGGGGTAGTTCGATCCCGGCTTGCAATTTGAATGTACTCCCCATCGAATGCAAGAATGCTTGTAAGGCTTCATCCGAACCAGGCAGGTTCTGGTCTTCTTGAGGAACCACGAAGTACAATTGATCTTTAGCCTTTAGGCCAGCAAAAAATGATCGAGCACGTTCGACTTCCTTACGCACTGAATCCAAAGGCGGAGTTATTAGTTCACCATTGGGGCATGCAGCGTCCTTGTGAACGTGTGTGGTCGCAGGTGGTCCGTTAACTTGTGGCCCGCGGGAAGCTTCAACAATGAGAGCCCGAGGTGCGATCAGGCTGGCTAGTTCCGCATCTCCGAATTCTCGTACCAAGCCCCATATGTCGCGATAGATCGGCTCTTTCCACACCTCCTCTCGCGGTTGAAAGTAACCACTGACGACGGTCGCGTCGATTCTTCTGTCCAAAGCTGCACTGTAGAGGGCTAGCAATCCACCTTCACCGTAACCAATGATGCCGATGGGCACAGCTCGACTATGATTTTCGTTGGCAAGCCAATCCACCGCAGCCAAAATCTTTTGCGTTTCAAAACCAATGATGTGTCGGCCAACTTCGTACGCCATGCGGTAAATCCACTCCCGGTGGGGTTCGTTGGTCATACCGATACCTGGGATGCCTGAGAAGGTGTCATCTCGGTTGATAATCATGGGCACAACCACCTGACAGCCGCTTTCGACTAGGCGCCGGGCAAACTGGGCAGATGGTGGAATTCCCGGCACTAGACCGACCAACATCTCAGGGGTCCAGTCGGCGTCCGGGATTGCTACAACCCGGGCGATTGGTATGCCGTTCGGTTGCAGGAGAAGCCCTTCCGCGTCCAACCCATCAAAGTCCGCCGTAACTGCATCGAATACATGCCATCGCACGGCATAGATTTTGTAATTAGATGTTTGAGATACCAGAGCTGGTGTTGACAATGTCCCAACCAGTTCAGGTGGACCCGATTCCGCCCGCGGGTCAATTGCCCCAATAATTTGGCGAAAATGTTCACGGTTCGCAGTCACCGAAAGGTTATAAGCTTCGATCGAACTATAATCGCGCTTCCATAAACCATTTCGGTCGCTGGCAGCTTGCCCGGTTTTGCGCGCTAGGAATCGATGAATTCCGTCCACCATCTGTGCCGCCAAGTCGCCCTGTGCCGTTAGCGGTATCGTACCTGGTAATGTCGATTGGGCCTCTTCTGCCGAAGGCCCGCTGTTAGGATTGCCATATTTTTGCGGTCGTTGATCTGCCCCGAGTGAAGATTTCGCAGGCTCCGTAAGTAAGGCAAGGCCGAGGCTTGCTCTCGTGGATTGGGCCAAAAAATCACGTCGGGTTATGGTTGTGGATTGCATCAGATACCCCACTGTAAGAACCTCATTGGCAAATCCAGCTTTAGGGCCACTCGATCTGGTCTTCTACCTCTACCTCGCTGGATGGTTTCAGAAAAATTGCAATCGCCTGCCGGCTCCAATTTCATAATGACATCGCTTCGGGCTTGCGCACAGGCCATTTCCGAGCCCTTTTGGACTTATAAGGAGCAGCAGCATTGACAATGCTACTATACGAGAGCGTAAAATAGCAAGCGGTTGCGGTCGAGAATAGCTGGCGACCACATTATCTGATCCGGAGAAGACGAGAGTAATTATGCGAACACGCATCACGCGGAGGCATTTCGTAACAACTGGGGCAACTATGGGTGGCGCCGCAATTTTGGCTCCAATGACCGGCTTGGCTCCATTGATCGACGCAGCGTCGAAGTCACCAAATGTGTTGTTGATCATGGCGGACGACCTGGGATATGGGGATCTCTCCTGTCACGGCAATCAATACCTGCGAACTCCAAATCTTGATCACTTCGCTGCCGAGAGTATCGAGATGACGCAGTTCTACGTATCTCCGGTTTGTGCACCGACCCGGGCTAGCCTAATGACGGGACGATACAACTATCGAACTGGAGTACAGCACACGTCACGCGGCGGAGCCCTGATGGATACCAGTGAAGTGACCATGGCCGAAATGCTCCGAACTGCCGGCTACACCACTGGAATATTTGGTAAATGGCACTTGGGAGACAATTATCCCATGCGCCCCGTGGATCAGGGCTTCGATGAATCGTTGGTCTTTAAAGGGGGCATGGTCAGTGAACCTCCTGATTTGCCCAACAGCTACTTTGATACCCGCCTTTATCGTAATGGCAAACCGGGGAAAGGCGAGGGGTATTGTTCCGACGTTTTTACCGATGAGACTATTCGTTTTATCGAAGCAAATCGAGAGCGGCCATTTTTCGCTTACCTGCCCTTCAATGTACCGCACGGCCCTCTCGTGGTGGACCCTAAATACAGTAAACCATTTGACGCGATGGGCCTCGACGAGAATGTTTCGAAACTTTACGGTATGGTGGTCAACTTGGACGAAAATGTTGGACGCCTTCTGACACGATTGCGCGAATTAGATCTGGAACAGAACACGATCGTGATATTCATGAGCGACAACGGTGGCTGGGGGGCGGTTCACCGCTTTAATGCGGGTCTGGCCGGATGGAAAGGTAGCGTGGAAGATGGCGGCATTCGTCAATCTTTCTTTTTTCGCTGGCCAGCAGGTGTCAAGGGGGGACGCAATGTTGACCGTATAGCAGCCCATATCGATGTCCTCCCAACTTTACTGGAAGCAACAGAGGTCAGGAAGCCTGAACGAGTTGAGTTCGATGGCTTGAGCCTTATGCCATTACTGCGTGGCCACAATGTCGACTGGGCTGATCGCGATCTTTTCTTCCAATTCCATCGCGGATTAATCCCACAACGCTATCAGAATTGTGCAGTGCGGAGCCAGCGCTGGAAAACCTTGTCACGAGCCAATGATGAGTTGCAGCATGACCCGAAAGACCTGCCACTTAAGCCTGAGTTCAAGCTCTATGACATGCTGAAAGACCCGGGTGAGACCATGGACCTGGCAAAGCAATATCCAGAACTCGTGAACAAAATGAAGGTCGCGTATGAAGAATGGTATGAGGAAATGCGGCAGACACGCCATTGGGCAGTCGGGGTTATTCATATAGGTTCTGAAAGGGAACCGGTGACTCACCTTTGCGTATACCAGGATAGTTGCTATGACATGGATAAGCCCACCGGATGGTCGGTGGAAATTGAGCGTAGCGGGCATTACCGCATTACGATCAATCGTGCAAATTACCCACCAGGCAAATTGATGATCAAATTGAATAACAGCGTGTGTTCCGTACCGCTGGAGCAAGGCGAGAACTCCAAGGTCGTAAAGCTCCCTGCTGGCAAGGGCAAGCTTAGTATTTGGGTCGAGCAGAAGAAGCCGACCATAGGACCTGGGCCTACCACGAACATAGGCGACTGTGATCTGGAATTTTTGCGCGTGTAGTTTGAGTTTCACGAAGCATGGGTTTGTCGCGCAAATTTAATCTCGTAACTGGCAGAAGTGGCGCCGTTGATTACCCGAGCGGGGCCGGGGTTGTTTTGCGCGAATTTAGATGGTGCGCGTTGGCTGCAATCGATTGCCCATCTCTTGACCTTTCTGCGGGGTGACGTTTGTGTCCTAGGCCGCTTTTGGCTGCCCATGCGACTGCACCTGATGCATTCACGCGATGGCTCATTGTCAGTTAACTGCTCGGAGAGCCTCGAAGCGGCAAAGGTCGCATTCTCTTATGGGGTTACGGCAACACCGAAGGCTGAACAGTAAGAAGCGTGTTGGATTGAGGATGGGCCTCATGAGCCTGTTCTTGTGGGGAGGGTTGCTTTCTGCGGTAGCTCAGGTGCAGACAACCTCGGAGATCGGAGGAACCGTGTCCGATACGCAGGGAGCAA
>DASRRN010000262.1:0-4480 GCA_035695685.1 Acidobacteriaceae bacterium
AATATCTGGCACGTGAGGCTATTAGAAACAACGGACACACTATGGAGTTTTCCAACAACCGCATCACCTCGGCATGCCTTGACCCGAACTTAATTAATCTCAGGCCGGGTGCACTTGACAATGGAACCCCTCGATATCCAAATACGCCAACCTTCCTCCATGCGGGGTACATCATCATGGACCCGAATGGAAATATTGAGCAGGTGATTGGCAATGCTGGTACATCAGATGCAACCGCGCCCGACTGGTCTGTTGAGCTTGGCGGCACGACCGTTGGCGATGAATTGACGTGGGAGAACATGGGACCGTGGAATGTGGATAACTCACCACTAAGTTATTGGGCTCTCCCTTCACTCGTGACCGGGAGATGTTACTCGGTGTTTGACCAAGGAGGAGGAGGCAACACCTGGAGTGCCAACGAGGTGGGTTATGAACCGGGTGTAGACGGCTTGAGCTATCCGCGTGGGTCTTACTTCATTGACGGCGCGCCAAGTTCCATCACTGGCAATATATGTGGCGGCGATCTGCCTGATCTCTATGGAAATGGGCAATGCTGGTGGGGCGGCGACCTTTACTCTAATGGCGGCCCGGCGAATCTCGCCCCAAATGGCGAAAGAGTAAATGCTTCGGGTGGAGGTACCGCTTGGGTCGGTGATTACAGCGTTGTTGTGCTCAATGATAATATTCCCCGTCACTACAACGACTTTCAAGGTATGGCGGAGGGGCAGACTTTTAGTGTTACATCAAGCACGGCAGCAAACGTGATTGATCCCTGGGGAATAACAGGCTCCAATTGGAATATACCGGGCCCCGGCAGCCTGTATGGGCACCCGAGTCTAATGACATGTACGGGCGGACCGCTAGTGGTCACGCCGGGTAGCTATTACGACTTCTACTATCACCTCGGGTCGACGGACTACGCAGTCAGGCAGATTAACTGTCCCAGTGGAGCGAATAGCGGTCTCTCAATACTTCCTGGAAGCGTGAGTTTCCCTTCCCAGATTGACGGCACAACCAGCGCTGCTCAGACCGTGACAGTGACTAACATAAGTGGTACAGCCTTGAATGTGTTACTCGCAGCATCAGATGATTTCTCGCAAAGCAGTACTTGCGGTGGAACGATAGCAGTAGCGGCTAGTTGCACCATATCTGTGACGTTTACGCCTACTACCGTGGGAGCGCATGTAGGAGTACTGACTATTACACCTAATGGAAGTTACTCTTCACAAACGGTTTCCCTCAGTGGAGTTGGAACTGCACCGAGTAACGCGTCGCAAGCCAGCACGATCGCTATATCCTCCTCCGTAGCCACCCTTGAAGTATCTCCTACCGTGCAATCTGCCAAGACACTAGTGACGGTAACCCCACAAGGTGGTTTTGTCGGAACGGTCAATCTGAAGTGCGCGGTTATTTCAGAGGCTCAAACTGTGCAGGCGACATCGCCCACCTGCTCCTTTTCCCCGGCTCAGGTGGGTATAAGTAGCACTACAGCGGGCGTAAGCACGCTCGTGATCTCAATAGCGACGCCAAGCGTAGCTACCACAATCCAGCGGAATCCCTGCTATAGGGGCGTGTCACTGGCGGGACTCGGTCTCCTCGGCCTGCTTCCTTTAGCGATGTTCCGTAGGAAGACCTTTATAACATTGCTAAGTATTGTCTTACTCGCCGTGATGGTGGGCTGTGGATACACCCCTAATACTTCAACAAGTAGCTATAAGGTGGTGATCACAGCGACCAGTGGGACGCAAGCCAATACGTCGATCAGCATACCGTTGAACGTTCAGGTGCAACCGGCATTGTGACGGCCCTTCGATCACTGAGGGACATGTGCACATCTTCTAGATGGTTCTCGCAGAAGGTCGCTAATAATCAGCGACCTTCCAGGTCTAATCCAATAAGGCCATTAAGCCTCGGCGCGATAGTTGCGGGTTACGCCGCAGTAGAAGGGAGGGAGCACTTGGCACATATCGCTATCCGTTCCATTCAGATTGAACTTTGGTGGCACGCGCCGGCATTTCGCTTCTGCATGGCGGGACGGACAGAGTCGACATGACATTTCTTGGAGGGCCGGTCGAGGCAAATACAGGAACTTACCTGCCCATATAGACCTGGAAGCCGACCAACCATGAGTTTTGTGTCCCGTCTGCAACCATTTTGAGCTTCGATATTTCTGACCGACCCGGAGTAAGAGTCACCGGTACATGATCCGGCGGCTGGCATTTCCACTCGCGCCACAATTCTGGATTATGTTCCGGGTGATGACAGAAGGAACGCGACGATTACGCTCGCGCCTGAATGTAACTGAAGTGTTGCCAATTTAATGGGCTGACCGCTTTTGTCAGTGAAGAGCCGATTGGCCTTGGATGGTCCCTTCTGGCCACGACGAAAATCAATGTAGACGGCAAGGATTCGGTAGAGGCCGAATCCAATTGGAATGGTTCTGGCCCGGCCAAATGAGCCGTCGCGAATGATTACTCTTCTCCTCTTTAAATCAACATCTTTCAACAGCATCCGATGGGAGATGAGTAAGAAAGAGATTCCGTTCGTGGAGAAGAGGGATCTCAAGGAACTGTTTTTGATATGCGGCATATCGGCATATCGCGAAATCGCTTGAATCATTTGTCGCAGCTCGCAATTGCAAGAAGTGATCCCGTAGGCAAGGACAATGAAGCATCCGTCAGACTCTATCAACTGGCGCCCTACTCTTGCCGACAGCCCCCGCGCTCCGGGTCGTCGACTCCAAATCGAGGCCGCGTCGCCACGCCTCACCTCGTCACGAGAATGGAAAGTCCGACGTGGCAGCAGCCAACCCCGCCACGAACTTGGCCGAAGCTGTAACCGGGAGTCGCGCAGGTCAATCTAGCCCTGCTGGGTCATCATGTGTCCAGAAGAGATCCCGGGCTCCTGCGTAGGAGGTGTTTAGAATGAGCAGGCCGTGGATCATCGAAGTCCGTTGTTGAGAGGGCGCGAAGTCGATTCTGCTAGTCTTCCGACCATGGACCGGATCAAGCGAATCAACCAACTACTCATCAAGAGAGGTATTTACTGGCTGATTCTGGGCATCCTGACTGTTATCATGATCGACCGCTTCGGTTCGACGGACTTGGATATCCCGCTTACAGACAACCCTGGTTTTTCCCACTACCGATGAGTCGGCAAAACCAGCGGATATTAGTAGGAATGATCGTCATGTTTGCGGTACTCGCGCTCCTTCTCTGGCTAGGCCTGCAAATAGCTACAGTCAGTATGGAGTGACCGGCGCCGATGCGCTGACCGTGGGTTAGGCTGTGAGTTCAGAAGGACGCACAGCTGAGAGCCACAAGCGGAAGGGAGCCGGTCATGCAGGAAAAGTTACGATGTTTAGGTTTAGATGTCCATGCGGAGACGATTGCTGTAGCGATCGGGGAGCCGGACGGTGAGGTGCGAAGCCTGGGAACGATTCCGAACCGCACGGAATCAATCCGTAAGCTGATCAAGAAGCTTGGCCCGGCAGAGAAGTTGCGAGCCTGTTATGAGGCCGGACCGACTGGCTATGTCGTGTACTGGCAGCTGGCGGAACTGGGTATTCAGTGTGAGGTGGTAGCGCCGACGCTGGTACCGGTTAAGGCCGGCGATCGAGTAAAGACGGATCGGCGCGATGCTGAGAAGCTGGCACGTTGCTATCGATCCGGAGATCTAACTGCGGTATGGGTTCCGGATGAAGCCTCCGAGGCGTTGCGCGATCTGGTGCGTGCCCGCGAAGCAGCTAAGCAGGATCAGATGCGAGCACGGCACCGGTTGAGCAAGTTCCTGTTGCGCTCAGGCCAGCGTCCGCCCTTCGGAGTGAGACCCTGGACACGCCCCTATCTGATCTGGGTCGCGCAGCTACGCTTCCCACAGATCGCTCAGGAGGCCACGCGCCAGGATTATCTGCACGAGGTCGAGCACATGCGGGAGCGGGTAGGGCGCCTGGAGCAAGCCATCACGGAAGCGGTCAAGCTGGCCTCGCCCGCGTTACAACAAGTCATTAACGATCTACAGGCACTGCGCGGTATCGCAGATATCTCGGCTGTGACCATTGCTGCCGAATTGGGTCAGGTATCTCGCTTCGGCAGTGCTCGGCAACTGATGGGTTATTGCGGTGCTGTGCCCAGCGAAGACTCGAGCGGCAAGCGAACCAGACGCGGAGGTATCACTAAGACCGGCAACGCGCACTTGCGACGAATCGTTGTCGAAGCCGCATGGAGCTATCGTCGTCCACCCTGTATCTGGTACGGATTGCGCAGACGACAGGAGAGCATTTCCGAAGAGGCGAAGGAGATTGCGTGGAAAGCGCAACACCGGCTACATAAGCGGTATATGAAACTGGGCGCAGCCGGCAAGGACCACAGGAAAATCGTTACGGCCGTTGCTCGTGAACTGCTCGGCTTCGTCTGGGCCATTGGAACCAGAGCAGAGACTATCGTCAGCCAGCGAGTTACAACCTGACAAGAACCACAGC
>DASRRN010000263.1:0-4418 GCA_035695685.1 Acidobacteriaceae bacterium
AAAAGCGGCCAGCTTGGAAAACGCGAAAAGCCGCGTTTCCCACTTTCCCACAGCTCCGGCTGCGGGTATATTACAAATCCAAATCAACCACCAAGACCAAACCGTCGTATGATCCGGTGTGCGGAAAATGGGGGCAGGTCAAGGTGGACGGTAGTGGAACCCTGCTTGCCAGATACACGCAGGACCGCGATATCGATGCGCCGCTATCAGAATTTCGTGGTAGCACGACAAGCTACTACCAGGCAGATGAGGCGCTGGGTTCAATCACGTCGCTAAGCAACAGCGCTGGTGCCCTCGCCAATACCTACACCTACGACAGTTTCGGGAATCTGACGGCGTCCACTGGAACTCTCACCAATCCCTTCCGGTATACCGGTCGCGAATTTGA
This sequence comes from Acidobacteriaceae bacterium, assembly GCA_035695685.1. GTDB lineage: Bacteria > Acidobacteriota > Terriglobia > Terriglobales > Acidobacteriaceae > PALSA-350. The sequence goes on from DASRRN010000263.1 coordinate 389, forward strand.
TTCAGAGACGGGGCTTTACTTCTATAGGGCTCGATATCTCGATCCCGCCGTTGGCAGATTCATCTCCGAGGACCCGATTCGTTTCGGTGGAGGAGCTGATTTTTATCCATACGTCGACAACTCGCCGGTTAACGATGTCGATCCGCTGGGTTTGGCTGCGGGGCCGAAGAATTCGAGAGCGGGTACACGTTGCAGGCCGACCGACTCCTGCAGCCAGTTAAAGGGAAAGATCTTCCTACTTGAGCAGACCATCAGTTCCCATCAGGGTTGGGATTGGACAATGGGATGGCCCAGGGGGGCGGGCGGCATAGTCAGGAGATCGCGGATTTTTGGAATGCATTGGCCCGATGCTTCAGCATGTACGAGAAGAAATGCAAAGACAAAAACAAGCCCTGCGATCAGGACGAGGGTTTCCCAGAGCCGTCACCACAGCCAACACCGCAGCCCAATCCTCCAACAACGTTCATGCCGATTCCTATCGATCCGATTGTGCCGCCGATGCCAGTGCCGGAACCCATCTTCCCTCTCGAACCTGTGTTCCCATTTTGAGGTCAAGCTTGAGGAGTGAAAATGGATAGGGATTTCTTGTTTGCAATCGCCGAGGACGAGGAGCGGGAAGGATCGATTCCCAAAGCCGACGTCCTTGGGGGAATCAGCGGCGATGACACAGAGCTCGCAGGGGCAATCTATGACATCGTCACAACTGCCAAACTCAGGAAAAGAATCGAACCGCCTCTAGCGGATGAGGAACTTGAGAATCTGCTGATGCCGTACTTCGAGCGCTGCATACTTACCGATCCCAAAGGTGAATGGACACTGACGAGGTACAGCGCGGCTTGGGAAGCCCAAGGATGCATGCTGAAGGTTTGGGATAGTGACGGTGGAAGCAGCAAATCCTTCGCGAGGTGGAAGAAGTGGATGGAGAGGCTGTACCGAACTGGGGATGAAGCGATCAAGCGAGCGATAGTGGACGGAATCCTGGAGCATCTCTTCGAGGAAAAAGGACTACGGCAGTTCTTCGCTGACTGGAAAGCAGACCCGCAGCTTAAGACCGCCTACGATGAGGCGCAACTGTGGGCCGATACGCAGCCTAAGAATGCTCAACCGGCGCGCTAGGTCGCCTTGTTTCACATCACAAATTAGGGCAATAATTTACTTGACCCGACCAACGGGCGGGTAGATCATAGCCGGAGCGGGAGTGCGCGATGGTAATTCAAAACCGCACCCACCATTTGCTGATTAGCATTTGGGGAGAACGCTGGCGGAGTGTGAGCATGGCTTTCTTTACGGCGTACATAGACGATAGCGGGACAGCTCCCGATCAAAAAATAGCCAACTGTACCGCCTTAATTGTTCCCGCAAAGCGGTTGCTGGCACTTGAAAAGGAGTGGAAGGAATTTAGGACAAAGGAACAGTTTTGCGACCTCCACACGTCAGAATTTGTGGCACGAAACTATAAGTCATTCTTTGGAAAATGGAGCGATGCAAAGCAGAAGCGAGTCTTTAATCGCGCTTGGGAGATCACAAAGAAATATGGGGTCAAGGTATGGTCTTTCTCGGGCGGGTGGCCCGGCCTTTGAATCACTGAAATCACCATTACTGTGGGTGCCCCGCTCTTCGCGCACTTTGCGAAGGGCGGGTAGCACACTGCCGGCAGCCAACGGTTTTTACCGAACCCTCACGCCGCTTTGTCCTGAAAGGAAATCTTTCCCCAGCCTTCATTGACTTTCACCCGGCCCGCTTCTCCCCACAGATAAAACCGGTAACTGCTCCATCGCCACTTCTCCGGCGCTTCCACTAGCCCGCGTTTTACCGGATTGCGATGCATGTAGCGCAATTTTTCAATCCTCTTTTTCGTCGTCCACAGGTTGCAGTCATAGAAGCGCGCCTGCCAGAACGCCCGCCGCGCCTCTTTCATAAACAATTCGCGCTGTCGCGGATCTCGACGCCTTCTCCTGGGCAACAATGCCTGGGCCGTGCGCTGCTTCAGCACCTGCATCACGGTCGAGGGTTCCCACCTCCGGTTCGGTCAGCAATAGGCGCACATGCTCCGGCATCGCTACATATCCGACCACGACAAATCGGTAACGCTGCCGCGTCTGCTCAAGAATTCCCAGGAAGCGGGCGCGGGGCCGGGCGGAATTGAGCAATGGCAATCGCCGATAACAGGAACAAGTGATAAAGTGCAGATGGTGAGCGCCGTAAGTGCGCTGCAGGTCCGCAGGCATAACAGGCCTATAGTATCGGCAGCATCGCGCCCGCCCCTGCCAAAAACGCAGGAGCGGGGCACCCACAGTTTCCAAATGGGAACGTAAACACAAAAACCGGAGGCGTAAGGCCGGGCCACCCCGCCCCTGCGGGGCTTAACTTGAGGGGCTTAGAAGGCGTGAGGGCGCCGCTTTCGCCGATCGGGAGCCTTCTGCCGGAATCCTGAGCGGCTCTTTTGCGGCGAAGGACCTTTAACCTCTGTGTTCACGCTCCTTATCGCCTCGAAGCCTCGGCTCTGAGGGAAAATCGATCTCGGTATAACTGCCCGGTGTTGCGGATCGAATCGCTTCCGCGACGCGCTGAACATGCGGACGAAGGCTTAGCCACTGCTGTAGACCGAGAACCACGACCGCAATTCGGCGTCCAGAAAGATTCTACTGATAGCGCATGTTCTTGTCGGTTGTAAGCAGCACCTCGAAGCCTTCGGCCTCGGCGGCTGCCAGTAACTCGCCATTCTTGAGCGTGTCCCAGCCTTGCTGCGCAGCGGTGCGGATCTCGTGTCCTTTAAGATAGGAGCGAATCGGCACAGGCGTCGCTTGATCGAATAAGACGCGCATCAGCGATGCCTAGGGGGCGAGGGCAGGTTCTTTGTCGAGACTGCGGGCGGCAAACTCAATGACTGCCTTGACCTGTTCGCGATCGATGCCGTCGTACCACTTCATGATGTCGTCGATGTTCGCCCCGGCTTCCAGATTCTCGAAGATGGCGGACACTGGCATGCGCGTGCCCTTCAAGACCCACGCGCCGCTCACTTTGCCCGGAATACTCTCCACCGCCGAACACTGCGACCAATCGAGATTTGCCATGGCTCGACTCCTTCACCAGCATAACGCTCTACGTCGAAAAGGAAAAGGCCGTCGAAACTTCCCTCAATGGCCTGTATCAATGCCAGCAACTACCTACTCTCCCACACACTTTCGCGTGCAGTACAATCGGCCCTGCGGGGCTTAACTTGAGGCGCTCTGCGGGCGTGAGCGAAGCGGGAGCCCGCAGCCGAAATCCTGAGCGTTCTTTGCGAAGGATCTCTTTGGTTCAATAGCGGACGCATTCAAAATGGATAATCATCAAGGCGTGATTTCCGAAAATCGGTCTCTCACCACCGAGGAACGAAATCTTCTCGACTGGCTGATGTCACATGGCACGCCTCAAGCCCAGAATTATGCTGCGCAAATTGGGGAACTGCGAGTAATTAGCCGATGCTCATGCGGCTGCCCGACGATAGACTTCTACCCACCCACAGGCCCATCAGAAATTCTGGCAGATTTTTATGGCGCAACTCCTGAGGGAGTAGATGTTGGCGTGATACTTCATGCCCGGGAAGGCAGAATCTCTGAAATGGGAGTTTACTCGGTCGCGAAACAGGATCAAGCTTTCGGTCTGCCGAAGATTGATACATTAAAAACGTTCTGGCTACCTTCACGCAAAAAATAACTTCCAAAAAAGGAAAGGGCTACCAACATTTCTGTTGATAGCCCTTATTAATGCCGGCAACGACCTACTCTCCCACACACTTTCGCGTGCAGTACAATCGGCCCTGCGGGGCTTAACTTCCGTGTTCGGGATGGGAACGGGTGGAACCCCCGCGGTAAAATCACCGACGTCGTGAGCAGCGTTTAGCGTTTAGCTCTTGGCCTTTAGCTGGCCTTGCTGAAGCACAATGGTGTGCTCATCCCTCAGCATTCCGGCCGCTGCAAACTTGTAAAAGAACATGAGGGCGAAACCTCACAACTGAATAGATTGGGTATGGTTTACTTTCATCTTG
>DASRRN010000264.1:0-16147 GCA_035695685.1 Acidobacteriaceae bacterium
GAGGCCCGAGCTGGTTGCCGACAGCATGTAGCTTCCCACGGTACTAAGGGTGAGGTCGCTAAAGATCGCGATGCCCTTCTGCGGGGTGACGGTCAGCGTTCCTCCAAGGCCGCTTCCCCCTGCAAGGGCAAGCGTGACCGGATTAGTGTCCGCCGCTACGGTATTTCCACTGGCGTCTTGGATTGCCACCTGAACGGCGGGCGAGATCGGAGTCTCGGTAAACGCATTCGAAGGTTGGACGACAAACGCCAGCTTCACCGGCGTAGTGATGGTAAAGCTGGTGCTTGTCGCTGAAGTGAGACCCGAACTGGTTGCCGACAGCATGTAGCTTCCCGCCGCGCTTACGGAGAGGCTACTGAAGGTCGCAACACCATTTTGCGGAGTAACGGTCAGCGTTCCTCCAAGGCCTGTGCCGCTGGTGAGGGCAAGCGTGACGGGAGCGGTCGCTGCGGTCACGGTATTCCCGGTAGCATCCTGTACTGCCACCTGAATCGGAGGCGAGATCGTTGCCCCGGTCAACGCATTCGAGGGCTGCACCACAAACGCGAGCTTCACCGGCACAGCGACGATGAAGCTCGTGCTTGTCGCCGAGGTCAGGCCCGAGCTGGTTGCTGAGAGCGTATAACTTCCGGCCGAACTTACTGACAGGTTACTGAAGGTCGCAACACCATTTTGCGCAGCAACGGTCAGCGTTCCTCCAAGACCCGTGCCGCTGGTGAGGGCAAGTGTGACCGGGTTGGTGGCGCCCGTCACGGCATTCCCGTCTGTATCCTGAACCGCCACCTGGACGGCCGGTGAGATCGCGACCCCGGCCAACGAGTTTGAAGGCTGCTGCACGAAAGCCAGCTTCGCCGGCGGAAGCGCTGGAGAAATTGTCAGCACGGCAGAGGCAACTGCACTTGACGATCCCTGGAGAACCCCGATCGCCTGCACAGTCGAAGAGGCAGCAATCGAGATTGGCCCCGTATATGCGGTGGAAGAAGCCGTTGGGACCGTTCCATCCGTCGTGTAGTAGATGGTAGCCCCCGAAGTCGCGTCACTTATGGTTACCTGTTGAGGCCCGGCGTAGGTCCCTGTACCAGGTGAGATGGAGGGAGTAGCGGTCACCGGCGGGACGTTGCTACCCGATCCCGAAGACCCACCACAGCCGGCAAGCATTGGTAATATGAGGGCGGCGAGGATCGCACTCAGAAGTAATTTGCAAAGCAGCTCGTCTTTCCGCCGTGGCGTCAGGGCACATCGGCGTTCGAGATAAGTACGAGGCGGCAACAGTGTTGAGGGTGCCGTTACACGCGATTTGGCGAAGATCGCCGCCACCCCCCCACGCATAGTGAGAGTTCTGGCCCCTGTGCGGGAAAAAGGCGACACCTTCATCACCCTACCTGTTTCAAAACTTGGTGCGTTAAATCTATCTCGAACGAGGATCGGACAGCGGCAAAAAAAAAGTTCGCATGCAAAAACTGACTGCGCCAAATCGGGCACGATCGACCTCCACCCACATACGGGAGACCGCCCGTCCTTGAGGCTGCAACTCTTTTCGGTTCATATGGATGTCGTCATGTTCAACTCCAACGGCCAGCAAATCGCAGCAACGCGATGCGTGCCGTCTTCAGGGGGAGGAGACCGTCAAATCTCCCAATACTCACGGGTGCCAATCACCTTAGAGCAAGCCCCCAATATATGCAATCTATTTGAATGGCGCTTGTTTATCCGATAAAACTTTGGTCTATAATCGCGATGGAATCCTGCCGGGACGATACGACCGCCTGCAGGACCGACATGAATGCTCCTCATATCCCCAGATGCCACTTTTGGCGATGACATTTTTCTGGACCTCAAAACAGCTGGTTTATAGTCATGGCGTGGACAGTGGGCCCGAAGCAACTCCGTAGATGTTTTGCTTGATTTATCTGCCCTCACCGTCACAACCACTTATCGATATTCTGCACCTTGCGCGGCGGGAACCAGGATGAACCACTCATTGGGTCAAGAGATGCCGACTGCCCCTTCCATGGAGTTGACACATGTCCGATCCTCAATCGTCGGACTATTCGAATCGCAGGTTAGCTCCAGAGCACTCGCCACGGCATTAGAGGTAAATAACAAAACCCTCACGTATGCCTCTTTGAGCAAGCGAGCGGAACGATTGGCGCGATACCTCAAGACGCACGGCATCGGGTGCGGGGACGTCGTTGCACTTTGCCTTAAGCGGTCAGAAAACCTCATCATCGGAATGTTAGGCGTTCTAAAAACGGGCGCCGCGTACCTGCCTTTGAATCCCGGCGACCCCGCGTTGCGCCTCGGGCAAGTCTTATCGCATGCAGGCTCCCGATTCATCGTGACCGATTCCCAGAGCATGACGAACCTCCCCGAGGTTTCATCGCAAGTTTGTGTGCTCGATCACCTGCCGATCACGGCGATAGAGGAATACGACGGCAGTACGTTATACGTTCCAGAGCTGACGGATTTAGCCTACGTGATTTACACCTCAGGCACGACGGGCGCCCCAAAGGGCGTTGCTGTAACCCACGGTGCCCTGGCAAATGTTTTTAGCGACATTGCTCGACGCCTTGCTTTTACTGAACGCGGCAGTTGGCTTGCGGTTACTACTGTTTCGTTCGATATTGCAGCCCTCGAGCTTCTATTGCCTCTTTGTTACGGGGGCAAGGTGATCCTCGTTTCCGAGGAACAAGCTAGAATCGGGCGGGTTCTCGCCGGCATCATCCAGCACAAGAAGCCGACGGTTATACAGGCAACCCCGATCACATGGAGAATTCTGATCGAATCCGGTTGGGCAGGCTCCTCTGACCTCACCATTCTCTGTGGCGGAGACCGGCTCGACCGCGATTTAGCCAACAAGCTAATTACTCGATCTTCGTCGGTATGGAATATGTATGGACCCACAGAAACAACAATCTGGTCCACAGCAGACAGGCTTTCTCTCAGCGACGACGTGGTCTCAATCGGACAGCCAATGGCAAACACCGAAGTCTACATCCTTGATCCAGAAGGACGACCCCAGACTCCTGGGAATATTGGTGAAATCAGCATAGGCGGCGCAGGTTTAGCTGCAGGCTACTTAAATGATCCGCAGCTGACACGTGAGTATTTTGTTCACCTGGACGTTGGCGCGTCTCGGAGGGTGCGAGTCTACCGGACGGGCGACCTTGGACGTTGGAATGAGCATGGGAAGTTGGAATTCCATGGCCGAATCGATCATCAGGTAAAAATAAATGGATACAGGATCGAGCTGGAAGAGGTAGAAAAGGTGATCCGCAAGTGTCCGGGCGTTGCCGATGCTGCCGTTTTAGGCGTCGGAGGTCCCACCAATCAAAAGCGTCTGTATGCTTTTGTCGTAGGAGAACCTAACTACGATATTGTGGCAGTTGAACTTATGGGTCACTTGACACAATATCTACCCAAATACATGATTCCGGAGAAATTCTGGTCTTTAGATCGTCTGCCAAGTACACCTAACGGTAAGCGTGACTTAGTGTCTTTGGAGGCGCTTACCAAAGTAAAGACTGAGTTAGCGGTGTAAATAACGCAACGACCGAGAGAAGCTTGATGCATCTCAAGCATCTTCCACCGACACATAGTTAGACCTCTGCCGAAACCCGGCAAAATCGCACTCTCCCGACTGCGGGGCTCTCAGCTCCAAACCTGGCTAGGATGGCTAGTTCCCCAGCGAGCCCGCGGAGACGACGAGATCCTCTAAAGATAGGAGAGACAGGATGCACCCTGAAGAGGTCTTCAAGTTATTCGTAACCGCGATCAATCGCCACGATATACGAACCTTGACCGCCTTGATGGCGCCTGATCATATCTTCATCGATTCGCTCGGACATCGTGTAGAAGGTACAAAATCGATGGAGGCCGGATGGCGCGGGTATTTCGCCATGTGTCCGGACTACTGCATTCGCACCGACAATGTAATGACCAAAGATGACACGGTGCTGGCCGTGGGCGAGGCAGGAGGATCCATCGACAACGCGCCGTGGCAGACACCTGCGGCCTGGAAGGCTGTGATCTGCGAGGGAAAGGTGACAGAATGGCACGTGTTCGCCGACAACAAGCCTGTCTATGAGATCCTGGCGAGGCGCTAGGATGCCACCAACGCAAATTCGCCGTCTGATCTGCCTGAAAGACAGCCACCGGCTACTCGGAACCAGTCAGAATCACACCCGATTACTGCCGAAATGGTCGCGACAGGTCCCCGTAGCATCCTGGGAATGAATTGTCTCCTCAGGCGCACGCATGACAACCACCTCTCTAACCGCGACGAGGCTAAGGGCGCATTGCCGATCGTCTCCAGAGCCTACCACCCTTGCCGTAACGCGACATCGTCCAACCTGAGCCAGTGGTCTACATTATTTTCCCAGAAACCTGCGAACACTTTAACTGTCGGATTGGCGCAAATCCCAATCCCCGATCTACGCCGTGCCCGTCGGGACCTTCGGTTGACCATAGACTGGTATTGGTAGACCTGGTTTTGAGCTCGGAGCCAGGATCGCCTACAAGGTTGGTCGCGCGATAATACACGCTCAGGTGGCTGATCGAGGTGAAATGGGAGGTTCCCCCCGGTGTGCCAATAATACGTACACCATCTCCCCACGTATTCGGCAGATTGAAGGTGTATATCGTGTGCCCGCCGGCCTGGTTGCTGTACGGATACGTGGGAGTTACGGCGTTGGAGGTTACATCTAACCAGACAAAATTCTGACGCACCTGGACCCTCAGATGACCCGCATACCACCCGCCATCAGAAAACATGTTCCCCGTCTCGTAGACCACTTGGTTGAGATGGTACGGCTGGCTCCAGGTGTATCCCCACCAATCAGATGTCTTCGATTCCGCGTCCCAGTCATCCTCGCTATTGCTGGTTGTCCCGTAACTTAGCTGGTCGGCGCAATTGAGTGCACACAGCGAGCCGAAATGCGTACTTTTACTGATCGCCCGGGCACTCCCTGCCAAAGCTAGATTTGCAGTGGAGGGCTCATTGCCAGGGCTCTGAAAGACGAACGGCTGAAGATACAGTTTGCGCAGCGAGAAAGTATACTCCGGACCCGTGGTATTGGAACCAACACCGCAGCAAACATTGGCCTGCAAGTACATGCTCTTTCCATCGGAGCTGATGAACTTGGATGGAATCGTCGGACCGTACTGGCCATAGTTTTGCTGGCCGGCGTAACCCTGCAGCGGACCGAAATCGATCGAGGCCGCATGACTCCACGGTCCCCACGGTTGTGGCGCCTCATAAATCTCATGCGTGGCACAGGACCATGAAGTATAGATATATCGGTGTAGGGGCTGGTCATAGACGATTCCGCCCTGACTTATGACCGGCTGATTCGGTCCGCAGCGGATGTTATCGCTGCGACTTGTATCGAACATTACCGGATAACGCAGCGTGGTATCGGTTAATACCGCAACCTTGTGGGTAATGTCGCTGGACCAGGTAGGGCTGTGGCCACCCATGCCGCTGTAGAATTGCCAATTGGCTCGGGTGAGCACGCTATCGCGTGGCACTCGAGCAAGATACAAGGCCTGCTGATTACGCCAATTGGTATCCAGTCCATATGCGTACACATACCCGTCAATCGCATTGGTCGAGTTTTTGCCGAAATCAAGGAAGAATATCGTTGTGAACTTCGATGCCTCGGGACTCGTCGTATTCCCCGGCGTACCAAACATCGGCGTATCAGAATCCGCTGACCAGCTTCGCCCATGGTCTGTGGACACAACAACCGACGCAGCCGGCGCCGAGCCAAAGGTGGTCGCCAGGTTTTGATAGGCGAGATAGATGTCGCCGTTGATGCATAGCATACCGGTCGGTTTTCGGTTATATGTTTTTCCGTTGTTGAAGATCCAGACTTTGCCGACGTTGGTCGCTAATGTATTTCCTGACAGATTTGGTGGCGTCCCACTGATCACACTCACTGCCATGTCGTAACGGTTGGAAACGGTCACCGGCCGGCCGGTGAATGCCACCCCGTCTCCGTTAGCGGTATAGAGATTGTCATCATCGGCCCAGCACGTCGGCCACAAGTCCCCGTCCCCATGCAGTTGATAAGTGGCATGTGACTCCTCGGCGACGGTGGAGAAAAATGTGCTTTGCGGTGCGACATTTTGGGCAGAGGATACTGAAGTTATCAGCAACAACGAAGATTTCAGGAACATGCGAGCACTGGGCCGACGAGGACGCGACTTCATGGCGAAACCCTCCCAAGAGCATTTCGCTTGTATGTTCGATTGGCCAGATGCGCGTTACCTCAAACCGATCGCGCAGAGGGGGGAGCTACCTACAGCAAGCTCTAGAATTAAACGTTACAACAACTTCAGACTGATATCACCACGCCCAGGGCGATAATTTCCAAATCTAAGGTCCCGCACCCCACCTGGAGAAGGTTCACGTTTACGACACGGTAGTGAGCGTCGCAATAACCATTCGTGCCCTCACGTAAACGGCAGGCTGAAAGGTCCAGCGCTAGTCCTATTGTGAGTTGAGCTGTTAATTCGTTTAGCCGACCACCAAGATGCGCACTCACATGGCTGGCAGGCGGAAGGAGTGCCCTCTTCGAAAGGTAATCCTTCGCCATGACGCGATACTTGTCGTCATTTCCGACCAGACAATCCTACTTTTCCAGGAGCCCTTGACAACCTTTATTTGGCCTTGATCATCTTATTGCCGGGCAATTAGTTAAAGGTTTAAATAATTACCGTAGGGATCAAAAAAGACGGAAGGGAGCGCCGACGGTGAGATGGTTAAGGAGTCTACAGTGCGTCCTCTTGGCAGCTGCAACGACAGCGGCGATTACGCCGATTTACACCTGGGGCCAGGCAGACCGAGGCGGTATCAAGGGGACCGCGGAGGATACCAAAAGTGCCATCGTCCCTGGAGCGCGAATAACCTTGAAGAACGAAGCGACCGGAATATCCGCGTCCGCTACATCCGACCCGTCTGGCCAGTTCAATTTTCTGAATCTGGCGCCGGGACTCTACACCCTGAGCGCAGAGTCGACTGGATTCGCCACCTCTGTACAGCAGCACATACAAGTAGGCGTTGGCAGCACGGTCGCGGTGAAACTAACCTTGCAGCCCGGGCAGGTGCAACAAACGGTAACCGTTTCAGCCGCCTCGGCATCCATTGAAACGCAGACTTCCGACGTCGGCACGACGATCACTCCGCAAGAGATCAAGGATCTGCCGGTCTCTCTGGTGGGAGACATGCGCAATCCGCTCAACTTCGTTCTGCTCACACCCGGCGTTAATAGTTCAACGCCGGGAGGCACCGGGGGTGGTGGTGGTCCGGACTACCGGTTGCACATAAGCGGTTCTGTCAGCTATGCGAATGAGGTGTTCATTGATGGCATTCCCATTGTCAATACCAACCTGTCGGGCGACATTGGAGACAATCATCCCCCCATCGATGCTATTGGCCAATTCAAGCTGATTAATAATAATCAGAGTGCCCAGTATGGGCTATCCAGCGGCGTCGTATCGTTCGCTTTTAACTCTGGCACTAATGCCTATCACGGAAGCCTTTTCGACTTTCTTCAGAATGACGCCCTCAACGCGGCTGGTTTTGTGACCAATCGACTGGGCTTGAAGAAAGCACCTCTGAAACAGAACGAATTCGGTGGCACCTTTGGCGGGCCGGTGTGGATTCCCAAGCTCTACAAGGGCAGAGACAAGACTTTTTTCTTTGTCGACTATACGGGTTTCAAGTATCGTCCGAGCGCGAACAATGCAACCCTGACGACACTTCCCAACGCCTATCGCAGTGGAAATTTTGCCCAAGCCCTTGGTCCACAGTTGGTAGACGGGGCGTCAGGCCAACCGATCTTCGACCCCGCGGGACGTCCGGTTTACCAAGGGGAAATTTACAATCCGCTTTCTGTGCATACGGTCGTTGGGCCGGACGGCAAGAGTTATCAGATTCGAGATCCGTTTCCCGGGAACGTCATTCCTGCAGGCACCCCGGGGCTGAGTTCTGTTTCGCAGAAGATCCTACAAAGCTTTCCCATGGCTACGAACGATGCCATTTTCGACAACTTTATCCGTCAACAGAGTTCGAAGATTGACGAGCACCGCCTCGTGGTTAAGATCGATGAGCATATCTCCGACAAACACTCAGTGTCTGGCAGTGTGTTCACCGGCGGCTACTCCAATTCCAATAACGGCGGCCTGAACCTGCTGGACTCCAACCAGACCTCGGCTCCGACGACGCAGATCCGCCTGACTTATAACTACGCGCACTCGCCGACACTGTTAAACAACCTCAATATTGGATTCCTGCGAGACACAGGTTCCACCGGGCCGCTGCAGCCGGGTCCTGGCTTGGCTGCACTGGGCATCACGGGACTACCGCCGCTTGCTGCTGACAGCCCATATCCCAACATTGGCATCGGCACCGTACAGAACAGCATCGGTAGCACAACGGCGTCTTCTGATGCCGAAAACCGCTATATCGCTAACGACAACGTGACACTGATTCGTGGACGTCATACGCTGACCGTAGGGGGCGAAGTACGTCGCCTGCAGCGGAACGAAGCCGGAATTCCAACCGGAGCCTTCACTTTCGAGTCGGCAGAGACGGCACTGAACGGAACCGGGTTTGCCAACGGTAACGCGGTTTCCATTCCGGCCGGGACGGGGAATGCGGCGGCCAGCTTCCTCTTTGGCGGCATGGATTTCTCCCGTTTCGATTACCCGGTCTCGCAAGGATACCGTTGGTGGCAAACGGGCCTCTATTTCCAGGATGACTGGAGAGTCAGCCCTGAGTTAACGCTGAACCTTGGTTTGCGCTATGACATTCAGGTTCCTCGTACCGAAGTGAAGGGTAATGTATCAACCATGGTTCCGACTTTGCCGAATCCCGCGGCGGGCGGTCTTCCCGGCGCCTTTACTTTCTATGGCAACGGCAACGGCCGGAACGGCATGACGCGCATCGGCAACACCGACTATAAAGGTTTCCAACCCAGAATTGGCTTCGCATTTTCGCCTGGGCCGGATCATAAAACCGCGTGGCGCGGAGGCTTCGCGATCGTCCGCCCTGTAGGCAATGACAATCTGGAAAATGACATCGGCAGCGGTGAATATGCATTGGGCTTCGCCGGCCTCGCCACTATCAATCGCCCCTCGGACTACGTTGGTTCCCCGGCTTACTACTGGGACAATGCATTTCCGTCATCCTCGATCAGCGGCGCGACTCTCGATCCAGGACTCTTGGTAGGCAACGACAATCCGCCACTGATCTATCCCAAGTCAGGGACGCCCCCAACGCAGCTCTACTGGAGCGCTCAGATTCAGGAACAGGTCTCGTCCAGCATGGTGGCCACAATCGGCTATGTTGGCATGCACACCTACCATCTCGGAGTGTGGTCAAAACCGAACGAGGTGAACCCCACGCTGGCAACGCAGAATTACAGCGGCGCCGCCGCCGCTGCCGGGCTGCCACTTAACCAGTTCCTGGCGTTGCCCATTACCGATCCGCGGGTGGCAGCCGCCGGAATCAAGAACCCCTGGCCCGGATTTATCGACACCTTCGGGTCGGGAGCCACGGCTGGTCAGGCATTGCGTCCCTATCCGCAATATGGCGATGTGGACAATCCGCTAAACCCGATCGGCAGCGTTTCTCACAATGGACTGCAGACGAGCCTTCAAAAGCGCTTTAGCCGCGGGTTGACGTTCCTGCTTTCTTATACTTTTTCCAAGACTATTGGAAGCGTAGATTCCAATGACGGTCCGACAGCCGGTGCGGAGAATGCAATCTACGCGGGCTCGTTCGCGCAGGATTACTACAATCCGAAAGGCGAGCGTTCGGTTACGAGTTCTGATATTCCTCATGTCGTCTCGCTCAGCTACACTTACGAACTCCCCTTGGGCCCCGGAAAGACCTTCCTGCACCACGGAGGAATTGTAGGTAGAGCAGTGGGCGGCTGGTCGGTTTCCGGCATTCACCAATATCAGAGCGGGCGGCCCATCCATATCGAGTACGACGCATTGGGCGCCTCAAATCCGTTCTTTGCTGCCGGCGACGGTTACAGCTTCCGTCCCAATATTGTCCCCGGGCAGCCGTTCAAGAACCCTACGTATCAGCGCAGCTGTTCAGGGCCGGTGCAATCAACCGCTGGCCGCAATCCTTGTCAGTTTTACATCAACCCGGCGGCATTCTCTCTACCCGCTCCGGGCGAGTTCGGGAACGCTCCGAATTTGATCTCCGCGTTGCGCATGCCGGCCTACGTGGACGAAGACCTGTCAGTTTCCAAGCGAACAACGATTCTTGAAGGATTGGACTTGCAATTTCAGGCGAACTTTTTCAACGCTCTCAATCGCACCACCTTCTCTGCAGGCGGCAACGCACAAACATTCATTATCAATGCAGCTCCTCCAGACCTGAGTGCTGCTTCCTTAGCCCAATCGAATACCGTGTTCGGCATCATGGCGGCTCAGCAGAATATGCCGAGAATCATCCAATTCGGGATGAGGTTGGAGTTTTAGCTCGATGGCTATGCTTGCTGCCAAACTCATTTTCGCAGTGGGCATAGCCGCAACTCTGCAGGCGCAGACTCCGTCTGAAAGGATGGGTGCCCATGCACAGACGGCGCGTGACGCAGAGCAGAGAGGCGATTTTGCGACTGCCGTGCAGGAATACGAGTACTTGACCGCGCAGCTTCCCCGGAGCGCTGAGATACAAAGTAACTTGGGCGTCGCTTTGTATTTCGATCATCAACGTGAACGCGCCATAGCCGTTTTTCGAAAGGCTATTGTGCTGAACCCAAATCTACTCGCGCCTCACTTGTTTACCGGGTTGGCATGGTACCAGCTGGCAAAGCCGGATGAAGCAGTGCCGGAACTTGAGAGGGCAGTTACCATTCAACCCACCGACGTCTTGGCAATCACCTGGCTGGGCTATGCATATGTGGCCCAATCGCGCTATCAGGCGGCGGCGAATGAATTTGAGAAGGTTTGCCGGCTTGCGCCTGACAACGTCGACGCCTGGTATTCCCTGGGACAGGCCTATCTTCAGATAGGAAGGGAGGCGACATGGAAACTATTGACCCTGGCGCCAAACGGAGGGCGAGCCTGGCAGTTGGCAGGCGAGCAGTTCCAGTTGCAGGGAGACCAGAGGAAGGCTCTTGACGCCTTTGAGCAGGCGAGTGTCCGCCGGCCGGAAATCGATGAACTGCGAACCGCGATTGCCGAGATGGGTGGAAAGCCCGCGACCGCGCCGGTAGCGGAGCGGCCTTCCTTTCACCAGGAGGATGAGCTCTATCGCGAGGCGCACGCCGCAGAGCAAAAATCACGCGCTGCCTCGGAACAAGTCTCAGCGATTGCGGCCGATTCGTATCGCGCGCACCAGATCATGGCAAACGCATTTGTTACCGAGCAGCAAGATGACAGCGCCATCGCAGAGTATCGGATTGTCTTGAACCTAAAGCCGGATTTGCCAGGCATACATGAGGCAATCGGAAGCAGCTTGCTGAGAATGGGGAAGACAGGCGAAGCATTGCAGGAGTTTAGGGCCGAGGTGAAGCTGCAGCCACGCTCTGCCAGCGTCAATGCAGCCCTTGGACAGGCGCTTCTTTTAACCGGCCAGGATGACGAGGCGGAAAAAGTTTTGCAAAATGCTCTTCTCATGGATCGGCCACCTGCGGACATTTATCGGCTGCTCGGCCAGGTGGAACTGCATCGCGCGCAGTACCAGGTAGCTGCAACTCACCTGACACGTTATTTGTCCTTCGAGAAAGACGATGCGACTGGATACTATCTGCTTTCCCGCGCCTACCGGGGACTGGGCAATCGGGAGCAAATGAATCACGCACTCGGTTTATACGAAAAGGTTTCGCAGGACGTCAAAGCGCGGAGCCAGGCACAAGGAGAACTCGAGCGCCTCAAGAAGCTGAATCGCGTGGACGAGGAAGTGGTGATAAAGAACGACTCGACTGTCCTCAATCCATCCCGTCCTGAGAATCAGTAAATTGTTGTAACTAGATGAACTAGACCATAAAACGGGAGAGGGTTCTTATCCATGTCACCTTCACATGGTGTTTTGCCTTTGCGAAAAGCGGTGCTCATCACAAGCGGAGATTTGCGGCAGGCCGCGAACCAGACTTGCTGGCCGGCCCAGGAGGAGTTGGAACGAAAACTTACGCAGGCATTTCAAGCGGAAGGCGTAGCCCTTGAGCGCGCGTTTCCGGTCGATCCTGCAACCAGGCATTGGCTGTTAAGTCGGCAATGTTCCATGCGTTGGGCGTTCATGTACATCTGTGCGGCCCAGTCCAATTCAATTGAAGGTCCAATTCAATTGAAGGTTAAGTCTGCCGGGGCCACACTACAGCCGTGGGTGTCTTGTCCTGTTTAATCGAAGTGGCCTATCTCTTGAAGAAATGCAGCACAAAATTGGGAATTGATTAACTACGATTTGTCAGTTCTTGAGGTGACACGATGAAGCAGTTCGCCGTTTTGTTCTTCCTGGGCGCCGGCTCGATTCTGGCACCGGCGCAAATTCCCAGTTGGCAAGTTGATGCCACTGTTCAGCAGACCTACACCCAGCATCGCTCATCAAGCACCGACCCGACTGGAGGGAACGCCGACTTTCGCACTGTCGCTAGCGGCGGAACTTACACAGTTTTGGATGTCGATGGGCCCGGCGAGATCTCTCACATCTGGTTCACGATCGCTGACAACGAGTCCTTTCACCTGAAGAGAATTGTCTTGCGGATGTATTGGGACGGAGAAACGGACCCCAGTGTCGAGGCTCCGATTGGGGACTTCTTCGGACTTGGTTTGGGAGAGTATCACAATTGGCAGTCAGAGGTGTTATCCGTCGGAAGCATCAAGGCCCTCAATTCATATTTTCTGATGCCCTTCGCGCATCACGCTCGCATTACAGTTACCAATGAAGGAAAAGAAGCAATCCGCGCGCTGTACTATAACATTGACTATCGGACATATGATCACCCTATCCCTCCTAACACCTTGTATTTCCATGCACAATATAGGCAATCCCAACCGAACCATGGGTGGACTAACAACTGGACTTCCAATGGCGAGGTGAACGAAAAGAGCAACCTGGATGGCAAGGATAACTATGTTTGGTTTGAGGCGAAGGGTCACGGGCAATACGTTGGGGTGACCATGTCAGTGTTGCAGAACCAGGACAAGTGGTGGGGCGAAGGGGACGATATGTTCTTCATCGACGGAGCTAAGACTCCATCGATTACTGGCACTGGTTCTGAAGATTACTTCCTGGGTGCGTGGGACTTCGGCGGTCAACCCTTCTCGTACGCCCTTTATGGAGCGCCTGTTGTAGGCAGCGAGCTAGCGGGAAGCCGATCAAGCGTGTATCGATTCCATTTCGATTCCCCCATCCCATTTAAGACATCCTTCAAGGCGACCATCGAGCATGGGCACGCCAATGCCAGATCCGACAACTACTATTCGGTCGGCTATTGGTATCAGGCGGAGCCGCACGAAGCGTTCCCGGCGCTGCCTCCGGTTGAGGAGCGACTGCCGACCATCGAGCCTGTGGGAGGCCCAGGAAATGCAACTACCGTAAACAGTGCCACGGCACCTTAAGACTGGCAAGCGCATGCCTCGACGGCTGACCAAGGCTCTTCTGCGAGGCACGCGGGGTGCGCCAAACATTTCACTATCGTTCGGCGGGTCGCATCTTAGGAGGAAATGCCGTAAATCCTCAACAAAGCATGGATGGAAAAGTGAGGCGATACAGGCTGGAGGTGACTTGATCGTTTATATTGTCATATAAACCAGGAAAATTTCAGGGAATCCTCCACTCACGATTTCGCCTTGGCGCGGCCCTGTGGTTTGAACGAAACAAAAGTATAAGTTGCGGAGCGCATGTCGACGATTGTTGAAGTAGCGAAGTTAGCAGACGTCTCAATCGCGACGGTCTCGAACGTGATTCGCGGGACCCGCCGGGTCAGTCCGAAGCTGACTGAACGGGTTCAGGCGGCGATACACGAACTGAACTACTCTCCGAACGAGATTGCTCGGAGCCTGAAGGTTCGGCAGACCCGCATGCTTGCCATGGTACTTCCCGACATCACGAATCCCTTTTTTCCCGAGATCATCCGGGGCGCCGAGGATACTGCCTTCGGGCGAGGCTATTTCCTTGTGACCGCCAACACCGATGAGCAGATTGGCAGGGAACGGCGCATCGTTGCCGCGCTGCGTTCCTATCGCGTCGATGGTGTTTTGCTGGCTCCCGCCAGCGGCACTGATACCAGTCACCTGAAGAGCACCATCGATGCCGGCGTCGCACTCGTCTGTCTCGACCGCACGGTGCCCGGAATGAAAACTGACGCGGTTCTACTCGACAATGCACGGGGCGCCCACGAATGTGTGCGCCACATGATCCAGAGGCGCCATCGCCGAATCGCAATCATCACCGGATCGCTCGATGTGCAGACTGGCCGCGAGCGGCTTCGAGGCTATGAAGAAGCGTTGCGCCATGCTGACATACCAGTGGACAAGGGCAGAATATTCGAAGGGGATTTTCGCCACGATTCAGGCTATCGGCTCGGGAAACAGATCCTCAAGCAGCCAGTCAGGCCCACGGCGATCTTCGTCTGCAACGGTGTCATGACGCTCGGCGTGCTCAAGGCCTTTGAGGAACTGAATGTCCGTTGCCCTGGCGATGTGGCCCTGGCTACTTTCGATGACCTGGCAGTGGACAGTCCCTTTCATCCTCATCTCACCACGGTCGTGCAGCCGAGTTATGAGATGGGAGCAAGGGCGGCCGGCATTCTTATTGACAGGATAGAAGGACTGATCAGCAAAGGGCCGGTGACGATTCGCGTCGCACCGACATTGATTGTCCGTGAATCGACGCACGCGCCGATAGCTTTGGCTGTGAAATCGAAGCGCCAAACGAAAACGAGATGATAAATGTGTCTATGGAAAGGGTCGTAATCGCAGCGGCGTGACCTTAACCATCGACCTTTCGCAGGCCAAAGCCAAAGCGAGCCCTCAGCTATGCGGGTTGATGACCGAAGAGATCAACAACCCCACTGTCCCCTTTGTCATCCTCCCGGCAACAACAAATCGAAAGGGTGACATCGAAGGGTGCCCCAGGTCTCGCCTTTGAGACCTGGGATCCCTGCAACCGATTCCTACGACGGCGGTATCTACGCCGAACTGGTTAGGAATCGTACGTTTCAGGACAGAGGTAAGATCGGGACTGTGACTGTGAGCCTGGTTGAGGATGAAGCCGGTAAGGCAATCGGTACTGTGCCCTCTCTTACTTCAGACTGGCAGCAGCATGAGTTCACGCTTCATTGCGATGCCGCGACTAAATCTTCGTAGTAGATGACGAAAAAACCGAGAGCCATTTGGCTCGATCGCTCCGATGCCTGAGTGATTTCGGACTCAATAGCGAATTTAAGAGGATTGCCGATCATCATTGGAGTGCGTTCCTGATTTCGCTGGGAATATTATCCATCCTGATTGGATTGCTACCTGCTGTCGATCCATTCCAGTGGGTCTCGCCGTTACTCTCGGCACTAAATCTATGAATTGTGCCTTCGGCGTCCTTTGCCCACCACCTTCCTTGGCTATCTTGATTTGCTTTGTCTAGAGTTCCTTGGCATTTGGAGGTTCTGGACTGCTCGAGTTCGGATGATGCTTTGACGAGGGCGGTGACTGACAGAGGGCGGTGACGGGACGTAACCCACAAAGTGGGTACCTATGAATATTTCTTGAGCTCCTCCGGGGCGGTATTGATGATTTGGCATTTGTAGCTGTCGTTGCATTGCCTTCGGGTGCGTCCCGTCTGTTACGTGGTTTTACATGGTCTTTACCCCGATTTTGTCCCCGCTGCCAACGCGCATTCCAAACTCAAGTGACCTTTGGGCCTGTACTCCTGTGCGGAAAAAAGCACCTCGCCACTTACATCAAACCTGGAAAGGCTCTATCTCTTAGAGTAGAAGATATCGGCAGGCGACGGCTTCTCACGCAACCGCGCCCTGGCCGGCAGTTGCCGGTAGTTTCGGCCTTCCGCGTGAGCGAAGGATAGCTTTACCGCTGTCCGGTGCCTCACCCGATCCCTGTCCCAAAATCACCAACACCAGCCATGAGTGGCCTGCCGCGGCTCTCAACCCCTTTGTGTCACGAACAGAGC
>DASRRN010000265.1:0-10211 GCA_035695685.1 Acidobacteriaceae bacterium
CACCACGGCCGAGGTCTCCGGAACGATCAACCAGCAACTAGTCAGCAAGTTGCCTTCAAATGGCGGGAACTTCCTGGATTTAGCTTCCCTGGTGCCCGGTACGACAAGTGAAGGTGCAATGGGACCCTGGACTGGTGCGCACGACCAGGTTTCTCAGGGAGAATCGGCATTAATGCGCGGCGGCGCGACGGCCGCCGGCCTTTCGGTGACCTCAGGAATCTTCTTAGGGGGTCGGTGGGAGGGCCGATTCTCAAAAACAAGCTTCAGTTTTTCGCCAACTACGATGCGGTTGTCTTTTTTGTCTCAGAATCCAGCCGGTATATCACAGGACAGACGCTACCCGTCGACTGCGGCATCTCGACTGGCCACCAAGGCGACCGTTTAGGCCGACAGCCCAAAAGGCACTTGACAACTTTCTAATCCATATATATTATCATTGCAACCGCTTGTTGACACGTGAGCATGCATCGCAGGGTTAGGGAGAAGAAGGATGGAAAGGCGTGTATTTGTAAGGAATACGGTGATGGGGATGGCAGCTTTCGCCGGCACAGGCTTGGTTGGTCTGGGAGCCGAGGAACTAAAAGCAAATGGAAGGGCAGCCTCGGCGATCTCTCTGGAAAGTAGCGCAGGGCCAAGGATAGGTCGTCCGGTTCGAATCGTAAGTATTGGATTCAAAAGTTCTATGCCCTTAAGCGCAATCGAAGGACGTGTGGATGAAGAAGGGTCTCGAGGCGCCGATCTCATCGTATTACCGGAGCTCTGTAGGGGACAGGGTAAGACGAGCGAAGAGCCGTTGCACGGCCCAACCGTCACGGCGATGGCAGTCCTGGCCAAGAAGCATAAAACTTATATTGCGACTCCTATCGATAGACGGGATGGTGCCCGGCGGCTGAATTCCGTGGTGCTGATCGATCGCTCCGGCCAGATCGCCTGTGTTTACGATAAGGTCTTCCCGTATTGGTCAGAATATGCTGTACAGCCTTCGGTCAGCCCGGGTGAGTCGGTCCAGGTGTATGAAGCGGATTTTGGTCGCGTGGGAATTGCAACGTGCTTCGACGCCAACTTCCCTGAAGTCTGGAGGCGGCTATCCGACAAGGGGGCCGAATTGGTTGTATGGCCTAGCGAGTATTCTGGGGGTAGTTCACTTCAGGCTCACGCGATTGATTATCATTATTATATTGTAACTTCCTCGCAGACGCCGGATTGCATTGTGTATGACATTACTGGAGAGCGTCTTCTTTACGAGAAAGCCAGGGGTATCAACGTCAGCCGAGTTGCTGTGGATCTGGATCGAGGCATCTATCATCAGAACTTCAACATAGCAAAACGAGACAAATTGCTTAAGGAACATTCTGAAGATATTGTGCAGGAACAATGGATGGCACTTGAACAATGGTTTGTGCTGAAGGCCAAACGGCCGGGTGTAAATGCCAGACAATTAGCTCACCAGTACGGCTTGGAGGAATTACGTCATTATATCGATCGTAGTCGCGTCGCGATCGACAATCGCCGCGGATGGGAATTTGCTGAGAAGGTTGTATTCCCTAACCAGAATATAGCCGAGCTGAAAACGCTATCCCAGAAGCATAACAGTATGATTGGTTAATCTATTTAGCTCGCGAGGCCGTACCCATTTATGCAACCAGTTCTAGAATGGACCCTCAGGTTTTAGGAGAGAGATTCGAGAGAGCGCGACAAACAATGCCTCGTAGGAAATTCATCCAAACAGGATAGCAACAGGACTAGGGGCCTGGACAGGACTGCAGTTCTCCGCACACGGGACACAAGCGCAAAAAGCTGTCGCAAAAGCAATCTACGCGCCCCAATTTTCTTTTTCTGATCGCCGGTGACATGACGTTTCACCATCCACGCGTTGAATAATCCAGAAGTGGAGACTCCGAATCTCGATCAACTGGTACGCAGCGGCTGTTCCTTCACAAACTGTTTCGACCAGGGATCCTGACGGCTTGCGGAGTGCGCTGCGAGCCATCATATGCTGAATACTGGTCTGACAGCATTTGTGCCCAGCGATTAGTAGATCAGACCCCACTTTGGGCGGAAGTGTTTGGTCACGCAGGTTATGAAACATCTTTTATAGGTAAGTGGAATGTGACTCAGGTCTCCCTGGAGCGAAGCTTTCGGGAAATCTTACAAACGGGTCCCAACGGGTTTTATTCTAGACCGACCGCATATGATCATCCGAGTCCTGGCAATACCTGGGCCCCATGGGACACCTCGTTACAAGGGCATTGCCTCCACACGGATCGCTGGCAGAATGCGCGTCACGACGAGATCAAACACTCAGCACGAATTTGGGCTGACGGCGCGAGCGACTATTTGCTGAAGCAGGCAGGGAACAACACTTCATTCTTTATGTATATCGGATTTAATTCACCACACGATCCTCGACAGTCCCCAAAAGAGTTTGTGGATCGATACCCGAAAGAGCGGATCAGAATTCATCCCAATTATCTGCCGGAGTTCCCATTTGACCAAGGGGATCATTATATAGGCCGTGATGAAAGGCTAGTGCCTTCCCCCGAAGGCGCGAGGCAGTGCAACTGCATCGCTCCGAATATTACGCGCTCATCACCTATATGGACGCACAGATAGGTCGCATTCTCGACGCCTGGAGAGATCCGGAAGAGCCGCGGATATTTATGTTATCTTTACAGCCGATCATAGGCTTGCGGTCGGTCAGCACGGATTAATGGGGAAACAGAACCTATTCGATCACAGTATATGTGTGCCGCTGCTGATCTCCGGTCCGGATATTTCAAAGGGAAAACAAGTTGATGTGATGTTATATCAACATAGTCTCTTTGCCACTACTTACGATCTGGCTGGCATCACCATTCCCAAAACTGTCGAGTTCACTAGCTTAGCGGACCTCATCATGGGTAATAGCGAGCGGGTCAAATACGATGCGATGTTTTGTTATATGGAATGGAATATACCATCTTACCGAATGAGCCAACGAATGGTGCGTACGAAAAGCCATAAATTGATTGTTTATCCTTTGGTGGGCGTGACCCAACGTTTGATCTGAACAACGACCTTGGGAGACACGTGACTTGGCAGATGAGCACGAGCATGCGGCGCTAAAGTCCAGTCTCAAGATGCGCCTGGTTAACCTGCAAAGGGAGCTGGGAGACGATCTTGCCTTGACCGCAAGATAAAAACTTCTATAGCTGCTCTTCCGCTTGCTGGCGGACAAGCACATAGGGCCGAAAGCATAAGAAGCTAGAGTATGAAAAGCATCTCAATTGGTGTCTTTAGTGTAGCGGCGCCCGCTGCCAGTACAGTACCGACAGGCCGTCCAGTCCGCATATTGAGTTTAAGTTCTGAGAATGAGCCTCTCGGCGCGATCTGCAACCTTATTGCCAAGGAAGCAGTGAAAGGTGTAGATCTCATTATCCTTCCGGAGACATGGCGGGGTCAGAACGATATGGGCCATGGCCATCGCACCACAGAGACGTTCGATGGCCGTACAATTACTGCGATGTCTGCATTGGCGCAAAAGTACAACACTTACGTTGTATCTCCTATTGATCGGGCAAATATTAGACGAAATAATTCGGCGGTTTTGCTTGATCGACACGGTAATGTGGGAAGCCCGGTCGCGAATTCCGCACGTTCTGCTCTGCGACAACGGCAGCGAGTTCACCAGTCAAGCGATGGACCTGTGGGCCTATCGGAACGGAGTGAAGATCGATTTCTCCAGACCAGGGAAGCCAACCGACAATGCATTCGTCGAAAGCTTCAATGGGACGTTCCGGTCGGAGTGCCTCAACATCCACTGTTCATGGACATGAAGGAGGCCACGCAGCTGATCGAAGCCTGGAGGCAGGAATCCAATGAGAGTCGTCCTGACGCATCTCTCGATGATAGGACGCCGAGCGAGTTCGCCAGCCAGTACGCGGCTAGCCGTGTACTGGCTACAACCTAAACCGGTCGAAGACTAACTCTGACCTTGTACAGAAAAGCTGGTCCCTTTTATCGTTGCGCTACACTAACAAGCAATCTGGTTCAAAAGATCGGGCAGGCCACCACGGGTCGCCTGGCCCCTCAAAATAAATAAACCTTCTGGCTTTATTGTAAAGCGGAGTCTAAAGCTTGACAACCCTAACGCGAGGGACTAATATTGCAACCGCTTGCATGCGTTCTCAAACGTCTAGATCTTATAAAACCTCGACAAGGGCTCCGAGCACTTTAATGGAAAATAAATGAAAACGAGGCGGATGCATCATAGGCCACTTTCGTTGACTCTATCTTGAAGGCTCTTCCGGCGGCGATATGCGTGCGTATGACGAGCTTCCTCTTACTGGATTTCATCTGGAGGCGAAACTGATAATAAAAGTTCACTCAACCGTTGCCTCCGGAGAAGAAAGGTTCCAGATGTTAGCTACCGAGACGTTGAGCGCAGACGGCACAACTGCGCAGAGTGATGATCGCCCTTTTCTTTAGTAAGCCTCATTCCTGGAGACAGCTTTGAAGTATGCGATGGCTTCATCGTCCTAAATTACGCCATCAATCTGATCGATTATGATTGTGGTTATCCATCACAGATCCAGCATGTAGGCCTGATAAAGGTCGTTATTTATAAATCACGACTGATGACAAGTGACACGGGAGAGCGGACAATGACAAATAAGAACGGGCAAGCCTTATCAAGAAGAGAATTCTCGAGAATGTTGGGCGGAACTGTCATTGGTTTGCAATCCATTCCTCTCGCAGTGTGTACAAGTGGGGCCGCCCAAGCGAGCACGAGGACGCCCAGCGGGCCCTCTCTGGCCGTCCAACCTCGGATCGGGATTCAAGGTGGCAATCTATACGAATTTCGAGGTACGCCTGGTGGGTTGCCGGAGGGGTGGCAGGTTCAGTCTCCTAGACCCGTGCTCATGCCAAAATTTCAACTCCGCGAACGTCCTGGCGGGGGGTTGTCCCTCGCAGCGGAGGGGAATGGTCGACGCGAATGCTTTGGTTACATCCATTCACCAGTGTCGCTGTTAGCAGGGAAGTGCTACCGGATGCGCATCGAGCTGCAAACAGATGGTCTGGAAGATCTCAATCGACATCTTCTTCACGGTGTATTTGGTAAAGGGTTCAACAATGGCGTCTTTCATTATCACCGAGATAAGGATTCAGTTGTCGGCGAGGCAACCTTTGCTGGACCGGATAAGAACGTGGAAGCTGAGATTCGGCTGTATTTCCGCTTTAGTGCCTATGGGCGTGTTATTTGGAATAGCGTTCTTATAGAGGAGTGCGATCCGATTCCATCGCGGCTGGTGTCGGTCGCATGCCGACAAGGTGGCCTACCTAAAGGGACTGGTATGTCTTATTGGGAGACATGGCTAGACAATGCTGGAAAGACTAAGGTGGATGTCGCGCTTTTGCCCGAAATGTTCAATGCAAAAGAGCCGTCTGCAGCTGAGCCGTTGCATGGGCCTGCTGGTCGCCTCCTAGCCTCCAAAGCTAGGCAGTGGGGCATGTATACCTGTGCATCTTTCTACGAAAAGCGTGGCGATCTGGTTTACAACACTGCTCCACTGTTCGATCGAGAGGGAAAACTCGTTGGCAAGTACGAGAAGTACTATCCGTATGATCCGGAACTGGATCGGGGTGTGACGCCAGGCAGCTCGTTTCCCGTGTTCGATACTGACTTTGGGAAGGTCGGTATTATGATTTGTTATGATAGCTGGTTCCCTGAAGCCGCACGCATGTTGTCTTTGAACGGCGCCGAATTGGTGCTATTCCCGAGCGCTGGCTACTATGTCGATCTGATGCCGGCGCGCACGGCCGATAATGGATTATGGATCGCGGCGAGTAGTCTGCACGCCCCGGCGGGAGTGTGGGATTCTGGCGGTGCAAGAGCGGGTGAAGCAAATCCCAGCCCGACTCGGCACGTGGCATCGAGCATTCTGGATTACACATTTGATTCGGACTCGCATATGGCGACGGCACGATTAGATCTCAGCCGGCGCTACAGCCCAGGATGGTGGGGCGGCCCCATGGAGTCCGCACCCGGAGGACGGCGAGTCCGGCGAACTTCCATTGAACCCGTAGAACCCGCGATAGCACGTGCCGAGAGCCAGTGGTGGAGTTAGCCACTTCCTTGGCCTGGAAGAAGGTTAAGCCCTGATACGAGAGAGGCGTGTACTGAGAGTGTTTTTTCGGATTGCGGGGCCTGGAAGTAACTAATTATGCGAGCCACATCATAGAGATCAGATGCTATTCGCAGTAATAATAGGGACCAGTTTTCACTGAGATTGTGAACTGTTCTACAGCGTGTTTCATAAACATCTGCGCAGTGTGATCCAGAGGCAAGCGAGATAGAAGAAGGCTTTATAGGTGGCGAGGAGGTGCTCATGGCGAACAAGAAGTCTGCGGAACTGACCAAGCCAGGCGTTGGTACGTTCGATGATCCAGCGTCGTTTGTAACGCCTGAGTTTTCTGCCGTCCTCGTAGCGCCGGAGCTTGCTGTTCTTGCGGTACGGAATGATGAGGTCGATGCCTCGTTTTGCCAGCCGCTCGCGCAGCGAGTCGGAGTCGTAGGCGCGGTCGGCGATCACGCGTTTCGGCTTCTGCCGCGGAGGGCCTTTGGGGCGGGGAACATTGACTTCGGCGAGCGTGGCTTCCGCAAGCATAACTTCTCCCAAGGAGGCACTTTCGAGCCGAACTCCCACTGGAAGACCGCCACCGTCGCCCAGTACCATCCACTTCGTGCCCTTGCCACGTTTGGTTTTACCGACTGCAGAGCCCCCTTTTTCGCGGGAGCGAAGCTGCCGTCCAGGAATGTCTCCTCCCACTGCAGCAGGCCTTCGTCATCGAGCGCGCCCAGCAACGCTCGCCATGCGTCAAGCCAGACATCCTGCTCCTCCCACTGCTTCAACCGCCGCCAGCAAGTCGCGGAAGAGGGATACTTGTCGGGCAAGAACCTCCAAGCCGCGCCGATCTGCAACACCCACAAGATGCCTTTCAGACAGGCCCGGTTGGGTGCCCAAGGACGGCCTCGCTTGTCCTTGCGCCGCTTCGGCTCCGGCAGCAGCGGCTCGATCAACTCCCACTGCGCCTCACTCAACACTCCAACCGCTTCTTGCTCATGCAAGAAGTTCAGCAAACCATACGCCTCACCGAGAAGTCCCCAGATTGAGGCCGAATCTATTGATGAAACATGCTCTAGTAAACGCTATTAGGAAAGAACGACATTGAACCGTCGCAAATTTATCAGTTTGATGTCTTCGGGGATCGCTGTCGCCAAGGCGCCTTCTATTCTGGGCTCTACCCCCCGACGCCCCAATTTTCTTGTCCTGATCGCCGACGACATGACCTTCCGCGCGATTCACACATTGAATAACCCAGAAGTCGAGACACCGCATCTCGATCGGCTGGTCGACAACGGTTGCGCCTTCACGCACTGCTTCCATCAGGGGGCTTGGGAGCCTGCGGTTTGCACTCCAAGCCGGTATATGCTGAATACGGGTTTGACAGCGTTTCATGCCCGCCAATTAGTAGATCAGACACCGCTGTGGGGAGAGGTGTTCGGTCAAGCAGGCTACGATACTTACTTTATCGGTAAGTGGGGCGTTACTCAGCCCTCTCTGAAACGAAGTTTCCGAGACATTGGGCGCGAGGGTCCCATGGGAATGTTTGTATCCGGGCCGACCGCATATGATCGTCCGAGCCCCGGAAATACATGGACCCCATGGGACACCTCTCTAAAGGGGCATTGGCTTCATACGAATCGCTGGGAGAATGCGAGACACGACGAGATCAAGCACTCTGCACAGATCTGGGCCGACGGCGCGAGCGATTATCTGCTCAAGCAGGCACATAGTGTTACTCCGTTCTTTATGTATGTCGGCTTTAATTCTCCACACGATCCTCGACAGTCGCCAAAAGAGTTCGTGGACCGATACCCGAAAGAACGGGTCGAAATCCCGCCCAATTATCTGCCCGAATTTCCGTTCGATCAAGGCGACCACAGGGGCCGTGATGAATTATTGGCGCCTTTCCCCCGAACGCGCGAGGCAGTGCAACTGCATCGCTCCGAATATTACGCGCTCATCACCTATATGGACGCACAGATAGGTCGCATTCTCGACGCGCTGGAGAGATCCGGAAGGGCAGCGGATACTTACATCATCTTTACTGCAGATCATGGACTCGCAGTAGGTCAGCATGGGCTGATGGGCAAACAAAATCTGTTCGATCACAGCATTCGCATGCCGTTGTTAATTTCCGGCCCTGGCATTGCCAAGGGAAAAAAGATTGATGCGATGGTATATCAACATTGTCTCTTTGCTACTACCTGCGACCTGGCTGGCATTGCTATTCCCAAAACCGTAGAGTTTCCTAGCCTGGCGGATCTCATCACAGGTAGCAGTGAGCGGGAAAAATATGATGCGATCTTTTCTTATATGGAGTGGAACATGTCGGCAATGGCGAATTGGCTCAAGGTCCCAGCCATTCAAAACTACCGAATGAGACAACGGACAGTGCGCACGAGGACCCATAAATTGATCATATATCCGCTAGCGGGCATGACCCAACTCTTCGACTTGGAGAAAGATCCTTGGGAGATACATGACTTGGCGGATAAGCACGAGCATGCTGCGTTGAAGTCCAGTCTCAGGAAGCGCCTGGTTAACCTGCAAAGGGAACTAGGAGACAATCTAGTCTTGCCGCAGACATAAGTAACCATGGTGACTCCACTATTTATCGATAGCTAGATGCGAAAAAACGCTCGCGCATTTGATCCTATCAAAGAACGCGGATCAACATCAGGAAAGGTGACGAACCATGAAACGAAGGGACTTTGTCAAAGGCGCAGCAGCAGGATAGGTTCTTGGGGCAGGATTGCAGTTCGTAGGACGAGAGGCAGAGGCAAAGAGTTTGTTGCAAAAGGCTACAGCTCCTACAGTTCCCCACCCTTATAGCAACTTTCAGAAATGGTGGTCGAACAAGGTGGATTCGAGTCACCATAATGCTCCTCCTGCCGCCGTGGAGGCTCGCAAGTGTTCTACTCGGTGCGTTCGGAGCGGCTGCTGGTCGAGCAGATCGACTACAACCTGCTGTTTCGACGGTTCGTGGGCTTGGGCATGGACGAGGCGGTGTGGAACCACACGGTGTTCTCCAAGAACCGCGACCGTCTACTGACCAGCGATGTAGCCCAGCGGTTCTTCGCGGAAGTGAACAAGCAGGCGAAGAAGTACATGAGCGACGAGCACTTCACCGTGGACTGCACGCTGATTCAGGCCTGGGCGGCGCACAAGAGCTATCGGCTGAAGGATGGCTCGGACGACGGCGACGGCACCAACTTCCACGGCCAAAAGCGCTCCAACCAGACCCATCGGTCGACCACGGATCCGGATGCCCGTTCGTACCGGAAGAGCTTCGGCAAGAAGTCCCGGTTGAGCTATCTGGCCATGCTCTGGTGGAGAACCGCGGCGGGTTGATCGCCGCCGCGATGGTGACTCATGCCGATGGCTATACCGAGCGCGACGCCGCGCTGTTGATGCTTCACAAAAAGCAGCAGAGCCGCTCCCGGCGCGTCACCGTGGGCGCCGACAAGGCTTACGACAGCAAGGATTTCGTCGGCACGGCGCGGGAGCTGAACGTGCCCCCCCACATTACGAAGAACGACAAGAACCGCAGCAGCAATCTGGATCGCAGGACCACGCGCCAACCCGGTTATGCCATCAGCCTGAGTCGGCGATGGCTGGTCGGGAAGGGCTTCGGTTGCCTGAAACAGACCGACGCGCTGCGTCAGTCAAGTTGCGAGATCTGGAAAAGGTGGACTGGCTGTTCGTCTTCAGTTGCGCGACTCATAACCTGATCCGGCTGCCACACCTGATAGATCAACAACCGATAAGGCTCATGAGCAGTGTGCCTGAACCATGGTTGCGTGCGCCGTACGCTTCCGTCTGACCCTTCCAGCAAGCGCAACAATACAGCTACTTGAAAAAAGGCTTGACAAATCGTGGGGGACGGAATAAAAATTGCTAAATCTTACAAGCGTTTGCAATCATTTTGCCGGGCAAACTCCTGAAGGCTATGCAGAATGCAAGATGGAGGAGTCATGGAATTTTACGGAAGGCTGAACAGTAAGAAGCGTGTTGGATTGAGGATGGGCCTCATGAGCCTGTTCTTGTGGGGAGGGTTGCTTTCTGCGGTAGCTCAGGTGCAGACAACCTCGGAGATCGGAGGAA
>DASRRN010000266.1:0-8080 GCA_035695685.1 Acidobacteriaceae bacterium
GAATACCATCCTGGCCAAGGTAGACAACCTGGCCGATTCCCTGAACTCGACCAAAGGTTCGATTGGTGAGCTGATCAACAATCCCGACTTTTACAACAAGGCCGTGGCTACCTTGAATCAGTTGTCGCAGCTGGTGGATACTGTCGCCAATGGCAAAGGCTCGATTGGGAAGCTGGTTGCCGACGACACCTTGTACAACCGCATCAACGACACGGTGGACAAGCTGGACAAGATGACGACCAGCCTCGACGAGGGGAAGGGTACGATCGGCAAGCTGCTGAAAGACGAGACGCTGGCCAACAACCTGAACCAGTCCGTGGCCGGCGCCAACCAGCTTCTGGCTGACATCAACGCGGGCAAAGGCGGCTTGGGCATGATCGCCAAAGATCCCCAATTCGCAGCCAAGCTCCATGACACGGTCGACAAACTCGATTCGGTTTTGAACCGGGTTGACAGCGGCGAAGGTACGGTTGGGCAGTTGGTGCGCAATCCTTCGCTCTACAACAACCTCGACCAGTCGCTAACGGAGACGCGGGGCCTCGTTGCGGCCATCCGCGAAAACCCCAAGAAGTATCTAACCTTCCACGTCAAGATTTTTTGAGCTCTATGAAGGTAGTTTGCATTCTCAGCGCACTCTTACTTTGTAGCGGCGTGGCTCATGCACAAGGCAATGAAGCCCCGGCTGAGCCCAAGGCCCCGCAAAGCTTTGACCTGACCGCCATCGACAAGACGGCTGACCCGTGCTCGGATTTCTATCAGTACGCCTGCGGCAACTGGCAGAAGAACAATCCCATCCCGCCCGACCAGGTGAAATGGGGCGAGTTCACCGAACTACGGGAGAGAAATTCCTGGCTCCTGTACAAAGAGTTGGAAGCAGCCGCGAATCCCAGCCCAACGCGGACACCGCTGGAACAGAAATACGGCGATTTCTATGCCGCTTGCATGGACACGCAACTCGCCGACAAAAAGGGCATCACCGCGCTCCAGCCCACCCTGAACGCCATCGATGCACTCAACGATAAAAAGCAACTGGGTACGCTGCTGGGTACGCTCGAGATCAAGGATGCTACGGGCGGACTTTTCAGTTTTGGAGTGGGTCAGGACCAGAAGGATTCCACGCTGCAGATCGCGCAAGCCGACCAGGGAGGGCTAGGGCTTCCCGATCGCGACTACTACCTGTCGCAAAATCCGCGGCAACAGAAGATTCGGGAGGAATATGTTGCCCACATGACCCGGATGTTCCAGCTGGCCGGAGACACGCCCGAGAAGGCCGCCAGCGAGGCGCAGGCCGTCATGGCCATCGAAACAGCCCTGGCACAAGGCTCCATGACGCGGACAGACCGCAGGGACCCGGCCAAACGCTACCACGTGATGCCCCTGGCGGATCTGGAGAAGCTAACCCCGGACTTCGACTGGCAGTCTTACTTACGCGGCATCAACATGGGCGCGTTCCAGACGCTGGATGTGATGTCTCCGGGCTTCTTCACCACGATGAATGCGCAGATCGCCAGCCAGAACCTGGAGGCGTGGAAGAGTTATCTCCGCTGGCGTGCCCTGCATGACGCCGCGCGTTGGCTGTCAGATCCGTTTGTGCAGGAGAATTTCAAGTTTTACGGAACCATCCTGCAGGGCCAGCAGGAGATGACGCCGAGATGGAAGCGGTGCACCCTGGCCACCGACAATGCCCTAGGGGAAGCTGTGGGCCAGGATTGGGTTAAGAAGTATTTCAGCCCGGAAAAGAAAGAGAACATGCTCAAACTGGTCACGGCGCTGGAAACCGCGCTGCACCAGGATATTGAGCAGTTGCCCTGGATGTCGGAGGAGACCAAGAAGAAGGCGCTGGAAAAGCTGGCGCTGATCCGCAACAAGATCGGTTATCCGGAACACTGGCGCGACTACTCAACGTTAGAGGTAAAGCGAGACGATTTGTTGGGGAACATGAACCGCGCCACCATTTTTGAGGACCGCCGTAACCTGAACAAGCTGGGAAAACCGGTCGACGAGACGGAGTGGGAGATGACGCCGCCGACGGTAAATGCGTATTACATGCCGCCGATGAACGACATCAACTTCCCGGCCGGGATCCTGCAGCCACCCTTCTACGACTTCTCCAAGGATGCCGCGGTTAACTTTGGAGGCATCGGAGTGGTGATTGGCCATGAAATGACGCATGGGTTCGACGACCAAGGCAGCAAATACGACGGCCACGGCAATGTGGTTGAGTGGCAGACTCCGGCCGATCGCAAGGCCTTTACCGAACGCACCGACTGCGAGGTGAAGGAGTATGGCAACTTTGAGGCTGTGCCGGGAGTAAAGCTCAACGGTCAACTAACTCTGGGGGAGAATACGGCCGACAATGGTGGCCTCCGCCTGGCCTACCTGGCATTGATGGATACCTTGGCTCACGAGCCGGCGGTAGCGCAGATTGATGGCTATACACCGTCGCAGCGCTTCTTTCTTGCCTTCGGCCAGGTATGGTGCGAGAACGTGCGCGAGCAAGCGGCGCGGAACAGCGCCCTGGTTGATCCGCACTCGCCAGGCAGATCGCGAGTGAACGGCGCAGTGCAGAACTTCGACGAGTTCGGCAAGGCATTCAGCTGTAAAAAGGGCGCCCCCATGTATCCGGAGAACGCTTGCCGGGTGTGGTGACGCGCATGAGCTACAGGGGAGCGGCTATAGCCGAAAGTGGTTCTAGCTTTTACAATTGGCGATAGTATTCAGTTTTGACAGTTTAGCTGCACAGGCAGCCCTAGACCGCGACAGCGACCGGGATGAAGGAAACGCATGAAGTTCAGTAAATTCGGCCGGATTGGTCTGGCCTTGGCTGTATCCCTTGGAATGGGAATGGGAGTGACGTCCTGCAGTACAGATCATGCAGTCGGTTATTTTTACGTTACCGGCTCGCAATACAATCAGATTTCCGCCTTCAGGATCGATAACAATCTTGGGCAGCTTACGCCTTCACCCAACTCTCCCGTTGCTTCCGGTGGAGTCAACCCCATTAAAGCGGCGGTCGCCAATGCGGGAAAATTTCTCTATGTACTGAACGCAGGCTGTGGCGGAAGCTCACAGATTGCCTGTCCTACCGGCACGCCCCCGGATCAAACGGGAGCGAATGTTTCGCTCTTCACCATCGGGGGTAAGGGTGCGCTGAGCTTCCAGGCAAGTTATACCAGCCAGGGAAATCTTCCGGTTTCCATCCAGCTTGATTCCTCAGGCACTCATCTATTCGTGCTCGATTCTACGGTCACCGATCCGACCACCTGTGTCGGTTACGTGCCGGGAAATTCCGCCACCATTTGTGGCGACATCACGTCGTTCAACATCGACCCCAATACCGGCAGGCTTTCGCTGATCACCAACCAGGGAGCAAAAAATGGGAATGGCACCAACCTCTCGTACTTCCCCGTAGGCAGCGGCCCCATTAATTTCGTCGTGGTTCCGAGCAACTCGTTTATCTACACCATTGAAAGTGGCAGCGGGAGCGCCAATGATCCTACCCAGGGGATCTTCGTATACGGGAACAGCAACGGCCAGTTAACCCTGTTGCCAAATAGTGTTATCCCCAGCGGCGCTATCCAGCTGAGCTACATCTACGCGAGCGCCAAATACGTGTATACGATCGATGCGCAGAATGGAACTACGCCGGGCGTGATTCAGCCCTGGACCATCGGCACCAACGGCGGGCTTCAGTCATTGGTCGGTGGGCAGGTGGCGAACTCAGGTACCGTGGCCAATCCGGGACCGATGATCGTCGACCATCAAGGCAAATTCCTATACCTCGCCGACATGGGGCCAAATCTGACTGCCACCAGCGAGGCCAGTTCGGTGAGTGCATTCTTCATCGATCCGACGACGGGTAGATTGACACCGTTGGCGACTAGTGTGCCCTTTGGCTCCGGATCCTCTCCACGGTGCATCCTCGAGGACCCCTCAAACCAGTACCTCTATACCGCTAATTTTGCTGACAGCACGGTGACCGGGGCGGTCATCAACTCGTCCACGGGGACCCTGACCACGTTGCGGAAGCTCACTTCCTTCGGCGCCGCGGGGCAACCCACCTGGTGCGTGGCCAGCGGTACATTGTTCTAATGTTCTTTTACAATGCAAGTGGGCCTCAAAGACTCTCTATCCATAGCTCTGCTGCGAGCGGCAGCCTGCTCCATTCTTAAGTTGGGCCAGGATGAAGGAAGCGCATGAAGTTCAGTAAATTCGGCCGGATCGCACTGGCCTCTGTTGTATCCCTTGGTCTTGGATTCGGGGTTATTGCGTGCGGCCCCCCCAATACGATTGACTTCCTTTACGTCACTTCTTCCAAGCTAAACCCAGGACAGATCAATGCCTACAAGGTCGACAGTCAAGCGGGTGCGTTAATTCCCATCGCAAAATCGCCCTACACCTCGGGCGGCAGTAATCCCGTTGCAGACGTCACTTCCCCGAACGGCAAGAATCTTTACGTGGTGAACCACGACAGCAATACGGTCGTGGTATTCAGCATCAGCACTGACGGCAGCCTCTCTCAGCAACAGTCCTGCCCCACTCCAGGCAACTTCCCTACCCAGCTGACGATCAACAAGGCCGGTACCTACCTCTATGTTGTGGACACTTACCAGCCGAGCTACAACTCCAACACACCCGGGCCCGGGGCGTTGGTGGTCTTTCCCATCAATGCCAACGGGCAACTGGGCGCCACGGGCAGCTTGTGTACCCCAGTCGCGAATGGCAACAGCGCGTTCTTTCCGGTGGGCAATAATCCAGTAGGGGTCAATGTGGTGGCCAGCAATACCTACGTCTATGTAGCCAACGAGAGTGACGCCACGCTTTCCGCGTTTCAGGCCGGCTCGACGGGTGCTCTCACTTCCGTTGGTACGTTCCCGGTCGGCGTTGCCCCCAATGCACTTGCCAGCGATCCGACAAGCAAGTTTCTTTACGTGACTGATGGCGCGGCCAACCAGATGATTGGGTTCCTCATTCAGCTCAACGGAACCCTGATCGCTATGCAGACCCCGTTCAAGACGGACATTCTTCCCGACGCAATCGCGGTCGATCCCAGGGGTATTTATGTTTATGTCGCCAACTATAACGCCAACGACGTGAGTGCCTATACCATCGATCGCGGCACCGGAAATGCGACCCAGATCGCGGGGACGAGCGCGTATGCGGTGGATACGGGCCCGCTCTGCGTCCTGATCGAACCTGCAGAAGCACGTTTTGTCTACACCACGAACTTCCTTGGCAGCACGGTGTCCGGCCTCAGTCTGAACCCTGCGACTGGAGCGCTAGCGCCGGTGCAGAACACACCTTTCAAGGCCACCGGGCAGCCTACCTGCGGTGCTGCCATTACCCACGGCAACCATGCCATCGAGGTCATACAGCCCTGATTCTGTTGAGTAAATTCGGCCGGATTGCCCTGGTCTCGATGGTATCCCTTGGTCTTGGGTTCGGTGTTACTGCATGCGCACCGAGCAATACAGTCGATTTTCTTTACGTCACTGGGTCCAAGCAAAACCCCGGACAGATCAGCGTATTCAAAGTAGATGGCCAAGCCGGCGCTTTACACCAGATCCCCGACTCCCCGTACGGCTCCGGCGGCCGGAACCCGGTCTATGATGTGGCGTCGGCCAACGGTAAGAATCTCTACGTCATCAATCATGACGACAATACAATGGTGGAATTCGCCATTGGCACCGATGGCAAACTCTATCCCCAGCAGACCTGCAACCTTCCAGGCAGCTACCCGGTGCAGCTGGCGATCAACCAGGCCGGTACCTATCTCTACATAGTAGAGACGTACCAGCCGAACTTCAGCACCAGCATTCCCGGGCCCGGCGGGCTGGTAGTCTTTCCCCTCAATGCCAATGGCCTGGTACCGACGTCAGGCGGTTCATGCGAGACAGTGCCGAATGGTGCAAGCGCCTTCTTCCCACTGGGAAATAATCCGGTCGCCGTCAACGTCTCGGGGAATGGAAGCTTCGTTTACGCGGTGAATGAAACCGATCACAACATCGCAGCGTTTCAAGTTGGGTCGGATGGTGGGCTTAGTTCGATCGGCCTTTTCTCTGTCGGAACGACCCCCAATGCGATCGCCAGCGATCCGACCGGTAAATTCCTGTATGTCACCGACGGCGCATCCAATCAGATGTACGGTTTCCAGGTGCAGTCCGGTGGATCGTTAGTGATGATGCCGGCACCATTCAAGACCGATAACCTGCCCGATGCGGTCGCCGTCGACCCCCGCGGCATTTACGTTTACGTCGCCAACTACAATGGTAACGACGTAAACGCATATACCATCGACCAGTCTACCGGTAATGCCACCCCGATCTCCGGTTCGACCACTTACGCGGTTGGTACCGGGCCGATCTGTATCCTGATCGAACCGTCGGAAGGCCGTTATATCTACACCGCCAATTTTCTCGGTGACACGGTGTCGGGCCTGGCCATGAATGTCGCGACCGGAGGACTCTCTGCCGTGCAAAATACGCCCTTCGGCGCGGCGCAGCAGCCTACCTGCAGCGCCGCGATTACGCATGGCCATCATACGATCGCGTCACCCTGATTCCGCACAATGCTGCGGAGCCAATGCACGGGGCCGCGAAAGCACTACCCGGGCCGGTTGTTTGGTCCAAGCGGCTTGGCGATAAACAAGGTCTACAGCATTTTCCTGATCGAACCGGCGGAGGCTCGTTATGTCTTACACTGCGAACTTCCTGGGCAACACGTATCGGGTCTGGCTCTGATACCCCTCGACTGGCGCGCTAACGGCCGTACGGAATACGCCTTTAAAGGCCGCCTCACAGCCTACCTGCACAAGCCACCATTACCCACTGCGTGTGAGACCCATAAATTCGGACTTTGTCCCTCCCACAAATCAAGCGGTTATGACCCGACTAAAGTCGTGCCGTGCCCTTCGTTTAGGTCTCTTGCTCCTCACTCCTCATTTGAAAGTGTTGCAGTATCCTTAGTTTAGTTTTCTGTCAGGAGCCTTAGGTTGTTCAACCTGGAAGAAGAGAAACGATGGAATGTTTCTCTGATCGTTGTGTTGCTGATCGCCGCAGCCATCTACCTTTCATGCATTGTTTCGCCTCCTTCGCTGATGGACGACT
This sequence comes from Acidobacteriaceae bacterium, assembly GCA_035695685.1. Lineage (GTDB taxonomy): Bacteria > Acidobacteriota > Terriglobia > Terriglobales > Acidobacteriaceae > PALSA-350. The sequence continues at coordinate 7,107 of DASRRN010000266.1, forward strand.
CAGATGCGGTAGAGGCACAGATTGCACGCAATATGTTGAGCTCAGGCGATTGGGTAACAGCCCACCTTGATGGAGTCGTGTATCTGGAGAAGTCGCCCTTATCGTGGTGGCTGATGAACATCGGGTACAAGGTATTTGGTTTTCGTGACTGGGCAGCCCGCATCGCATTCGCGCTCACCGCAATCGGCCTGGCGTGGTTGACCGCGGCTTTTGGAAGGTGGGCGTTTGGCACCCGCGCGGGCTCTCTAGCCGGCTTAGTAATGGGAACCTGTATCGGGCTCTGGCTGTTTACTCGTGTGCTTATTCCCGATGTGATGCTTACGTTCGTCATCACTCTTGCCATGTGGGCCTTCCTCCGTGCTCTAGACGAGGAGGAACAGTCTCCGGCGATCTGGGCAAGGTTGTTTTTTGTGTCTCTCGCCCTCGGCCTGCTGCTCAAGAGCCTGATCGGTATTGTTTTCCCGATCGGAGCAGCGGTGGTGTTCCTGTTCATGACCGGCCAACTGCTTTCCTGGTCCACCTGGAAAAAGCTCCGTCCAATTTCCGGAACAGCCCTCTTGCTATTGATCGCCGTTCCCTGGCACGTGCTTGCGACTATCCGCAATCCTCCTTATTTCGCCTGGACGCTGAAGAGCATGCCAGGTCACTTTCACGGCTTTCTCTGGTTCTACTTCATCAATGAGCAGTTGCTCCGCTTCCTCAACCTGCGGTACCCACGCGATTACGACACCGTGCCGCGGGTCTGGTTTTGGCTTTTTCATTTGGTCTGGCTTTTCCCCTGGAGCGTGTATTTGCCCGCTGTCAGCAGGCTACGTTTCAAACCCATTGACAGGGCGGGGCGAGTTCGCCTGCTAGCGCTCTGCTGGATCGGGTTTGTTCTGGTTTTTTTCACCTTTTCTACAACGCAAGAGTATTACTCGATGCCATGCTATCCAGCCTTTGCGTTGCTGCTGGGTTCAGCAATGGCCGAGGAG
>DASRRN010000267.1:0-5272 GCA_035695685.1 Acidobacteriaceae bacterium
CGGAAATGGTGCGTGATATGCGTGGTAAGTCCGAATCCAGGCAAGAGGTTGTCCGGGATAATTTGCCCACGGAGCCGTTCTGGCGGGCCGCATTTCATGCATCATCCGCGCACGGGACCGGCAAAGGATTTGCAACAGCTCGAAGTTATTGGTGGACACACCTATATATATGCGGATTCGGGTCAGTTTTGCAGCAAGGAGAAAGGCATTTTTAATACGATTTTCCAGGCGGGTACCCGTGTCGTCCGTTAGGAGTTGTTTCGTAGGGCAGAGTGAGGTACTTCAGGGGGTTCAGAGTCTGTGTGAGCCGGCGGAGATAACAGCAGGTCCCTCCACTTCGCTACCCCGGATTTCCTGTGGACCTTGGTGGCGTTGGCTGACCTCATGCGCCTTTCCTTAGAGAGAAAGGCGCACACGTGGCTTTGTCCAGTGTTGCGTGGCAGGAAATCCGGGTACAGCTCGGAGGCTGTGACTTTTTTAATTTCCCTTGTAGTCTGTGGCCGGAAAACTCCGAAGAGCACCTGCCAACAAGCATCGCCGGGGTTCCCTCGGCCATGCTCGGGACAGGCTCTTCGACTCCGCGCCATAAAACCCTCTGTTATGCAATAGATCTGCGAGGCGCTTCGCTCAGGATGACGCCTTTCTGCAGGGGACTGAAAAACATCTGGTCGGGTGCAAAAAACACGAAAGGATCGAAAAAGTCACAGGCTCTCCCAATGAACAAAATGTGCTCATAGAGACAAACAGGGGCTAAAGCCCATCGTTGAGGGCGTTTCTCGGCACGATTAAAGTCGTGCCCTGATACAAAGCACGAGCACTCGTGGGTCGAAGAGGCTCGATGTCTCCCCGTTCATTCCTCTCTTAACTTGCCGCAGGCAAGTCAGTTGCTCCCTATGTACAAAATGTTAAGCCAAATAGAATCAACAGCCGATTTTGGGCCGCGTTTTGTTCATTGGTTTCATGACCTCGCCGAAGGCGAGGTCATCGGCTCGGGATGACAAATTTGTTTAGGCGTGCTCGCCTTCGTGGGAAGTTCTTCATCTCAAACACAATTGTCATCCCGACCGAAGCGTAGCGTAGTGGAGGGACCTGCTGTTCCTTATCGCTATCAGGCTTTGACCCTCGCCAGCTTGGTTACGCGTCCGGATTGATTCCAGTCGGACACGTAGATATTGGCTTCCTGATCGATGTGGCATCCGTGGGCCGCACTAAAGTTGGTGAGTGCGATATCGCCGGGAACCAGTTTGTAATTTGCCCACTGATCCTTGTGCGGGTTGTCGCCCAGAAAGGCGACCGGCACATTGTCCTTGTCCAGGACGGTAACGCGCCCCTCCAACTCAGAAACCACGGCGTAGTCACCCCAGAAACTCACCTGGCAGGGACGGCGCATGTGGAACGTGACGTTGGCCACGAACTTGCCATCAAAATCGTAGTGACTGAGACGCCGGTTCTCGCGGTCGCACACCAGTAACAGTGGCTGATTGTAACGCGTGTCCACCGCCAACCCATGGCTGCAGTCACACATGCCATCTGCCTTTCCCTTACCTGAATAGGCCGCCTGATAGTTGCCCGCCTTATCGAACTTGAAGATGCGCGAGTCCCCGTAGCCATTGGCAATGTAAATGGAACCATCCGGTCCCGGCACCGCGGCAGTCAGGCGCCACTCATTCGGCGCGTGAAATCCCGCTTCATTCGGAGCGGTGATCTTCTGCACCACCGTTCCATCTGTCTTCATTTTGACGAACAGCCAGTTCTCTTTGGGCGTTCCTTTCTGGACGGTCACGTAAAAATACTCTTCGTTGTTTTCGTTCGCGTAGGTGAGGGAATGGACTTCAGGATATTCGTTGGCGATGGTTCTGATTAGCTTGCCATCGCGGTCATAAACCAATACCCCGGTCACGCTCTGCGTGCTGACGTAGAGAAGTCCGGCTTTGTCGGTGGCGATACCACCATGAGTGCCGCCAAACATTTTTCCTGCCGGCAACTGCCCCCAGTTCGAAACCACACGATAGGTCCATTCGCCATTGCCAGTCTGAAGCTGTGGTGAGTCCAAGGAACGCTCCTCCGATCTTGTCTCCGCGTGCAGCTGGGGGCCCAGGAAGGTCCCCAACGTCGCGACACCTGTTAACGCACAAAATTCTCGACGGTTCATGGTTCTTGCCTCGCGACCGATGCGGGCTGCGCCGGCGTGTTGTAGAGATAAAGATGGCGCAGGTTTTTCATCGACGTGAGGGGAGCAATCGCCGCCTGGGTCACCTGGGTCCCACTCAGGTTGAGGTAGCTCAATTGCGGCAATTGAGCCAGCGCGGTCAAACCCGTTCCAGTGACGGCCGTTCCCTCCAAATGGATGGCCCGCAGATGAGGGAACTTCCCCAGTGTCGCGAAGCAGCCATCAGTGACCGCGGTTCGCCCTAGTTCCGCCTCTACGATATACGGCGCAAAACGCACCAAGCCTGCAAGCTGAGCGTCGCCGAATTTCTGCCCGGCATCGACGGTATTCAATATGAGACCATCCCCCAGGTTCCTGGACACCGGCACAAGTGTAACTCCTGCTGCCTTTGCCGTCTGCGAGATTTCTCCCATCATCTTGCTGTAGTCTCCCACCTGGGGCAGAGGCTCCTCTTTGAATGGCTCAGGCACGTCGATGCCGGCGAGGGACTTCACCTCCTGAGATGCTCCCTGAAGGATCCATGCCCGGATCCATGTGATCTCCTCCGGTTTTAAGGGTGGCTTTCCTTCTGAAGGCATGAATTTCTTATGGTCGGTGGGGAGGGTAATGCGCTCCAACAAAATACTCCTATCGGGCTTCCCAGGAATAATGACGGCACCCTCTTTCCCGCCTCTCATGAGGCGGTCATAGGTATCCAGGCGAAGACCACCTTTGACCTTTTGCTCCCCGTGACAGACCACGCAGTTGGCATCGAAAACCGGATAGAGGTGCCGTGCATAAAAGGAATCAGGGAAGTCGAACGCTTTCGCCTGCACCGTCCCCATACCACCCAAACGCTTCAGTGGTTGCGGAAGGTACTCCGTCAGGTACTTATCGCCGTGAGTGAGGGAGCCGCCCTGGTGCGCCGTCCAGGCCAGCAAGAGCAGTACCCCAGCCAGCAAATAAGGATAAAACCCACGCAACCCGCCGGACGCCCCACGGAGCAAGACACAACCCAGCACGCCGATGGTGAGCGCGATGGCTCCCCACATATGGCGTGAAACACCCGCTCCTGCCTCTCCGCTCCCGTACGCGAGCAAATAACCCAGGGTCAGGGCCAGCAGACAACTGAGCAGGCTTAACGACAGAACGAATACTGCCGCCTCATGCAATGCGGGGCGAGCTCTGCCCGCGACTTCCAGCAGGGGAACAAGCAGGATCAATCCGATAGGCAGATGCACTACCAGGGGATGGAACCGTCCCAGGAACTGCTGCCAGTCTGCATGCGTCTTCCCATCCAGCCTGAAGACGAAAGGCAGAAGCAGCAGGCTAACACTCACCACCAAAGACGCGACCCAGATCAGCTTGATGCCCTGGCCTTTAACTCGAATCATCATGCAAGCAGACTGGTGACTACGCTCGCAGGAGTGGTGCCGGTCAACTTCTGATCCAATCCCTGAAATTTATAAGTAAGTTTATTGTGATCGATTCCCAGGCAATGCAGGACGGTAGCATTGAAATCCCGAACCGGCACCGGGTCTTTCACTACGTTGTAGCTGTACTCATCCGTCACTCCATGGGTGATTCCGGGCCTTACGCCGCCCCCTGCCATCCAGGTGGTAAAGCAGCGGGGATGGTGATCACGGCCATAGTTATCGGGCGTTAGCCCACCCTGACTGTAGACGGTGCGCCCAAATTCGCCACCCCAGATGACCAGCGTATCGTCGAGCAAACCGCGCTGTTTCAGATCGGTGATCAGAGCGTAGGTTGCGCGATCGGTTTCCTGGCACAAAACGGGCAATAGGCCGGTGACATTCGCGTGAACATCCCAGCCGCGCTTATAAATCTGGGTAAAGCGCACCCCACGCTCTGCCATGCGACGCGCCATGAGGCAGTTATAGGCATAGGTTCCTGGCTCCTTGGCGTCAGGGCCATAGAGATCCCAAGTGGACTGAGGCTCGCGGCTCATGTCGGTCAGCTCCGGCACGGAGGTTTGCATCCGGTACGCCATTTCGTATTGCGAGATGCGCGAATTGGTTTCAGGATCGCCCAGCTCCTGATACGTCTGGTGATTGATCTCGTTCACAGCATCGAGCATCTTGCGACGTACATCTCGATTAACGCCCTTGGGGTCACTGAGGTATAGAACGGGATCGCCCGCAGAACGCAGGCCCACACCAGCGTACTCAGAGGAAAGAAAGCCACTGCTCCACAAACGCGAGGAGACGGGCTGATTATTTTCCTTGGTGTTCAGCTTGCTCAGCAGAACCATGAACGTGGGCAGGTTGTCGTTCATACTGCCCAGCCCGTAGGAAAGCCAGGCACCAAGACACGGTTTTCCGGCGTTCATGTTGCCCGTGTTCAACAGCATGATGGCCGGTTCGTGATTGATGGCGTCGGTATTGGTGGACTTGATGATGGTAAGGTCATCGACCATGCGGGCCGTGTAGGGCAACAGATCGGTCACCCAGGCGCCCGACTTGCCGTACTGCTTAAATGCCCAATGGGAAGGCGCGATCGGAAAGCGCGCCTGGCCAGCCGTCATGCCTGTGAGCTGTTGCGCCCCGCGAACTGAGTCGGGGATGTCTTTGTCATAGAGCTGAGCCAGTTTCGGTTTGTAATCAAGCAGGTCCATCTGCGGTGGACCACCCGACATGAACAGGTAAATTGCCCGTTTTGCTTTGGGAGCAAAGTTGGGCAGCCGGAGGCTCTCCGGGGAGGGCACGACATTTGCGGCATGCGCATCACCGGTAAATATCCGGTCGCCTGCGAGGCTTGCCAACGCCGCCCAGCCGAGCACCTTTCCCCCTCTTCCTAAGAAGTGCCGGCGGGTCTCGAGCTCAGCCCATTCCGCCTTTATGCCCTTCGCGATGGGAAGGTCCATGATGGTTGGACCGTTGTCAGGATCGGTGCAAAGCGGATGTTGCTTCACGGTGTTTCTCTCCTTCGGCGTTACTTGTTCAAGCTCTCATCAAGGTTCAGCACTTCACTCACAACCATGGTCCATGCGGCGAGTTCGGGCGCAGGAATCGCCGCGTCGCGAGGCTTCTCGCCGACCGCAACCAGGTCGTGCGCTGCAGCGGGATCCGTCGCGTAGTGTTGCTCCATCTGATTGAGCGATTG
>DASRRN010000268.1:0-4544 GCA_035695685.1 Acidobacteriaceae bacterium
GGATTACGGGCGCGGAGCTCGGTGACTATTTCGGCAGCGGCGGCACGGGCCAGATCACCCTGGTCGGGTGGAAAAGAGATGGCGCCCACGCGCGCGTGTCCCCCTCCTCCGTAGCGTTCGCAAATCTGCGCCAGGTTGACCATCTGCTCAGGCTTGGCTTTGGTCCATGGGTTCGAGCCGACGGCAACCTTGGTGCGGAAACTGGACTTGCTTAGGCCCACGCTATAGGTCGCCTCAGGGTACAAGAAATAAGGAACAAATTTGTTGTAGCCCTCAACCGGCTGGTCCGTGATGTCGAAGTAAAGCGTGCCATCAAGAGACTCGGTGCGCTTCCCGATAAGAGCCAATGACTTGTGGTGCCGTTCGAGCAGCGGCGGTAAAAGCTCAGCCACAAACGGCTGCTTCAGCACGTCACTCAGACTCATCTCAGTCAGCAACGGAATCAGTTTGGGAATGAATGCCGGATCCTGACTTGATTCGATCACCAGGGTCAGCTTCATCGCGGGCTCCGCCATTTCGACTGCGGCCTTGGGGCTTTCGTACAGTGCGCCATCCACAATGTCGGCCCAGCGAATCAATTCCGCCACCGGTTTGGGATCAAAACCGAAACGAGTCTGCGCGATGTGGGCAATAAAACTGGTGCAGGAGGTGTAATTCGGGTCGTAGAAATGGCGATCGCGCGCGCTGCCGTCTCGCTGCCCTTCAAGAAAGTGCAGTTGATCCGCAGGAGTGAGAAAGGCGCTCAGATGATGATCGAACCACCAGGTGATACGCGGCGAAGCACTGTATTTGAAGTCGACAATCGCGTTCTCGTCACCGGTAAAATCAGACTCTTGAAAGAGGGCTCCGGCTCGATGCACCAACCCGTGATAGTAGTAGTGCGCATCCTGGCGAATGCATTCGCGGTGGAAGCGCATGAAGAGCGAAGCGGAACACGCTCCGTCAAAACATCGGTCGTGATAGAAAACGCAGGCCTTCAAACAGTCAAATCCTCTCCAGCGACGAATGACTAGGATTGCCGGGAGGCGCTTGTGTGTCAAGCTGCTGACGCAGAAATCCGGGCCGCGATGAGACAATGAGCGCTGGAAGACGAGATCAAATGATGGCGAGGATCGAGGTTGGCGCCGCGCAGCGGCGAAGATTGCCGGTGTCCATACGGATCGCGGCCGGTCTGGTAATCAGCCTGTTGATTGCGGCGATAATAGGCGTAATAGGCGGCATGGCGTGGCTGAAGGGCGCCATGCGTGAGCAAATGCCGGTGCTCGACGGCAATTTGCAACTGCCGGGACTCTCCGCTCCGGTGCTGGTACGGCGGGACATTCACGGTATACCGCATATCCAAGCCGCAACCATGGATGACCTGGTGGAAGCGCAGGGCTTTGTCGTCGCCCAGGACCGATTGTGGCAGATGGATATGGCACGGCGTTTCGCCGCCGGCGAGCTGGCGGAGCTGCTGGGCCCCAGCGTAGTGGAACACGATAAGGTGCAGCGGGTGCTGCAGATCCGGCCGGCTGCAGAGCACCTGACAGCAACCATGCCTGAAGACCAGAAGCGTCTCTTTGAAGCCTTCGCCAGGGGGGTCAACGCATTCATCACCAGCCACCAGGACAACCTGCCGGCTGAATTCCGGTTGCTGGGCTACAAGCCCCGACCATGGCAGCCGGTGGATTCCTGGCTGGTGGCTCTGAATATGGTGGCCCGGCTGGACACGCTGTACCCCTGGAAACTGGAGCGGGAGAAGGTAGAAGCCAAGCTCCCGCGCAACCTGACGGCAGAGCTATATCCCACGACCACATGGCGCGATCATCCGCCGACGCAGTCGATTCCCGACCTGACGGCTCCGCAGCAGAATATTCCGGAAGCACCGCTCGACGAGTCGCAAACCAGCCTCGAAGACCTATTGCGGCTGCGAGCAATTCTCAAGTTGGGACCCGATGGATGCGACGACTGCAAGCCCGGCTCTAATGAATGGGCAGTAAGCGGCGTCCGCACCGCCAGCGGAAAGCCAATGCTCTCGAACGACATGCATCTGGAGCATTCCATCCCCGATATCTGGCACGAAGAAGACTTGCAAGCCGGAAGCTTCCACGTATCGGGGGTAACCACCCCAGGCATTCCGCTCATCATCGAAGGGCACAACGATCACATTGCGTGGGGCTTTACCACGTTGAATGGAGATGTTCAGGACGTCTACGTAGAAAAGACGAACGCCCAGGGAGAGTACTGGGCGGCTAACGGATGGCACCAGCCGGAGCATGATCGTGAACATATCCATGTGCGCTTCGGTAGCGATGTTCTGCTCGATGTAGAGCGCACCGACCACGGGCCGGTGATTACCCCGATCCTGCCCCACGAGAGGCGCATGCTGGCGCTTAAGTGGGTCCTCTACTCGCCTGACCTGCATGGTTTGCCGCTGCGGGCAATGGATGCAGCGAGCAACTGGACAGAATTCCGTCAGGCAACCAGCCAATGGTGGGGTCCGACGCAGAACGTCGCCTACGCCGACGACCAGGGCCATATCGGCTACCAGGCGGTAGGATGGTTTCCAATTCGACCGGCTGGCTTGAGTGGGATCCCGATCGTTGAGACCGGAACTGCGGCAGACAGCGAGCACGAGTGGCAAGGGTACGTTCCATTCCAGCTGCTGCCAACCGTGCTCGACCCGGAAAGCGGTATAGTCGCCACCGCTAACGCGCGCATCACTCCCGATGACTATACCTACCCGCTGGCTCTCAACTGGGACGCACCCTATCGCAATGAGCGCATCTGGAAGTGGCTTTCGAGCCACGCCAGGCTCACACCGGCGGATATGCTCACGCTACAGACGGATACTTATTCCGAGGTGGATCGCGAATTAGGCCAGCGCTTTGCTTATGCCATCGACCACTCAACGATTGCGGACGCAAAACTGCGGCAGGCCGCGGACCTGATGCGCACCTGGGATGGGGTGATCACTACGGGTTCGGTCGCGGCCGAGATCGTGGACGCCACCAAGAAAGCGCTATGGCCGCTGGTCCTGGAGCCAAAACTGGGCCCCGAATGGCAGCTCTACGATTGGCAAAGCAAGAACTTCGTACAGGAGGAAATGGTCGAGAAGGCCGCACCGGAATGGCTTCCGGCGAACTACAAAAGCTGGGATGACCTCATCGCGGCCGCAGTGCAAAAGGGAATGGTCGACGACCATGCTCCGGCGTCGCTTCGCGACTGGACCTATGGCAGCCGGCACGTAATCGATGTAAAGCACCCTTTGTACGGGATGATGCCATTCTTCAAATGGACCAGCACCGGGCCTTACCAGCTTGCGGGCGACGAGACTACTGTCGACCACGTTCGCGGTCTGCTGGGCGCCAGCCAGCGCCTGACGGTGGACTGGAGCAACCTGGACGGATCGACGGAAAACATCGTAATGGGCGAGTCGGGCGATCCACTCAGCCCGTACTATCTTGACCAGTGGCCGTACTGGTATAGGGGAAAAACCTTTGCCATGCCCTTCACCGAGGGGGCGGTGAACGCGTCCACCAGGCATACTCTGCGACTGCTGCCGTGACGCGCGCGCTATCCTGCCCACGACTATGGGATACCCATGGTCGTGGGTTAGTGGAAATTCTCGATTGAAGTCTTCTTCACAACTTCGAAGCCTCCTGATCGGTTGCACCGCATTGCTAGCGGTCGGAACGCTGATCGTGCGAGGCAATTCGTGCGGCCACGATTTCGATTTCCACCTGCTCTCATGGATGGAGGTGGCGCGCGCCTGGCATACCGGTCTCGCCTATCCGCATTGGGTGCAGGATGCAAACTACGGCGCAGGCGAGCCGCGGTTGATTTTTTATCCTCCGGCTTCCTGGCTGCTTGGAGGCCTGCTGGGAACCATCAGCGGGTGGCATGCGGCCCCGGTGCTGTTCGTGCTGCTGGCGCTGTTGGGCGCGGGGGCCAGCATGTACCTGCTGGCGCGGGAGTGGGCGTCACCGCCTGCCGCTACCTTTGCCGCCTGTTTCTACGTCGCCAATCCCTACGCCATGTTCGTGGTCTACGAACGCTCAGCACTGGGCGAGTTGCTGGCCGGCGCCTGGCTTCCTCTGATGGTGCTGTTTGCCTTGAGAACCCGCTCATCCATTGCGCCGCTCGGATTGTCGGTGGCTGCCCTGTGGCTCACCAATTCGCCCGCCGCAGTCGTAGGCAGCTATATGCTGGCCGTCCTGGCGCTGGGAATGTGGATCGCGGAAGGCAGACCATGGCCCGCCCTTCGCGCCGCGGGCGGAATGGCTCTGGGGCTGGCACTGGCCGCGTTCTATATCGTGCCCGCGGCATTTGAACAGCGATGGGTACAAATCGATCGCGCGATCATTCCCGGGATGCGGGTCGAAGACAGTTTCCTCTTCGCGCGCACCACGAACGCTTTTCATGATCATGTATTGTGGACGGCATCCTGGATCTTTATCGCAGAACTTACCGTGGCCTCGATCGCTGCCTACCTGGCGTGGAGAAGGCGAGCCGGCGGCCCCGTGAGAATGGTGTTCACTGCGTTCCTTCCCGTCGTCGTGTTG
>DASRRN010000269.1:0-10410 GCA_035695685.1 Acidobacteriaceae bacterium
GTCCCATCGCCGTTCCCAAAGAAAACGGCAAGTGAGGACCCACCGGCAACGATATCCTGCTTGCCATCTCCATTGAAGTCCCCGGTAGCAAGAGGTCCGGTAGTCAACCCGGCCGGAGCCGGAGCTGGGTAGCTCGCCGGCGTCGCAAGCTTGCCCGGTGCGGTGCTCCCCTGATTGAGCAGAACGGAAACGGTGGCAGAGTTTCCCAGCAGGCTCGACACGGCTACATCGAGATACCCATCTCCGTTTAGATCCACCGGTGGCGCCAGGGCTTGCAGACCAGACACCGCGTAATAGGCCGGGCCCTGAAAACTGCCGTCCCCGTTGCCAAGCAGTACGGCAACATAACCGTTCGAACAGGTGAGCACCAAGTCGAGCTTGTTGTCTTTGTTCATGTCGGCCGCAGCCATGGAGATCGAATCCCCTGAGCAACCGCTCAAGGGATTTGTGGCGACAGAAACGGGGGAGCCATTTGCGCCCTGGTCGAGAAGCACAGTGATGGTAGGTACGGCTGTTCCCTCCGGGGGAACCGCGGCCGAAGCCACATCTGGCAGACCGTCCCCATTGAAATCGCCGCTGGCCACAGCTAGCACGACGCCGGTTTGGGCCGTGAACTGTGTGGTGGGGAAGATCGGCGGTTGCGTCTGCCCCAGGACGGCGACCGGAAGCATAGGAGTTATCAAAACAATGAACAGGAGAGATAGTACTTTTCGTTGGGAGTTACACCAGCGGATCGCAGGCATGGAAACAGTCCTTCAAAGCCGTTCGGTCGTTCTGGAAAATCGGTGGACTGAGTCTAACAAAGCTCCCGGCAAGGTGGCTGGTATTAAAAGAGGCGGGGAACACCAAAGATTGTTACTGGGGGCCCGCTTCACTTATACAATTCGGAAATCCTTCCTAAGAACCCGGGCCCCGTGACTCGTGTTCTCTCCAATGTCGTTCAGGGAAATGAGAATTATGAAGATTGGTAGAATTTTCGCGGTCCCTCCGTTGTTATTCACCTGGCTCACGCTCCTGGCTTCCGGCACGGTTGATCGTGCCCAGGCGTCAGAACAAATGACCCCTCTTTTGCTTACGGTGCAGGATGCGCCTGTGCCATTCATGGGTTCGGATGGGCGCGTTCATTTGGTTTACGAATTGGGAATGACGAACTTCTCGAGCGCGGAAATCGCGGTAGAGAAGGTCGAGGTGGTCGGCGACGGCGCCACGCTGCAGACACTCGATACGGCCGCTGTTGCCGGGCGCCTCCAACCCGGCGGGCAGCGTGATTCCACCGGAACGCTCGCCAGGAGCACCCAGGCGCTCCTCTTTCTCAACGTCGCGCTTGCTACCGGCGCTAACGTTCCGGTCGAGCTCTCGCATCGCATCTCCCTGAAGGTGAGTGCTGCTCCGCCAGGCCACCAGGAGTTCGAGGAAAGCGGCGGCAAAACCACGGTCGATCGGCGGCCGGTTGCGTTGATCGGTCCTCCGCTCCGCGGATCGCGCTACATTTCGGCGGACTCTTGCTGCGACGCCGTTCGCCATACCCGAGCGGCCCTGCCGGTGAACGGCCGCGTGTGGGTCGCACAACGTTACGCCGTCGATTGGGAGCAAACCGATGCTGGCGGACAGATCTATACCGGCCCGCGCGAAAAGCTCGAAAGCTACGCCATCTTTGGTCAGCCGGTTTTGGCGGTTGCAGATGCCCTCGTGGTTTCCATCATCGATGGAGAGCCCGAGCAAACGCCAGGCAATTACCCCACCAACATCGCACTGGATAAGGCTGACGGCAACTCCGTCATTCTCGATCTCGGCCATCAACGCTATGCGCTGTACGCCCATATGCAGCCCGGAAGCATCAAGGTTCGTAGCGGTGATAAAGTCCACCTTGGCCAGGTGATTGGGCTGGTGGGTGACACCGGCAATTCGATTGTGCCCCACCTGCACTTCCAGGTGACGGATGGACCGTCCTCGCTTTCCTCGAACGGATTTCCTTATGAGATTAGCGAGTTCCAAATAACAGGGGAAACCGCCGGAGGCACCAAGGCCTTTGACGAGGCGGAATCGAACGGGACTCCACTTCCCATTACTCCCGTTGTGCCCTCGCGACCCGTCAAAGGCGCTATGCCGCTGGACCAACTCATCATCTCCTTCGCCGATCGATAAGAGTTGGAAAAACTGTGCTTTTGGCAGGACGCATTCTGGGCTGGCCCGCGCAATCATTGAGAGCGCGATGTTTGCCGCCATAGCTGATAGCCGGCCCAGGCAGCAAGGGTACAAACATCGCGAATCACCCCGTCTTTAAGCTTCTGTTCGAAGGCAGCGATGGGCATCCGGATAATCTCCATATCGGACTCTTCCACGTCGCGCTCGTGAGCGCCTGGAACAAGCTCTTCAGCGACGAAAACGTGTTGTCGCTGTCGGGTGAAGCCATAGGCAATCCACATCCAGGGCAGCTCAGTCATCCGGCCGGCGGTAAGGCCCGTTTCCTCGCGCAGTTCGCCTCGGGCCAGAGACTCGGGGTCTATGTTGTCTGCTTCCCATCCGCCCTGCGGTAGTTCGAGCGCTCGCTCCCCGATGGTGTACCGGAACTGCTCCACCAGCCAGATGTGATCGCCGTCAATAGGCAGAATGATCGCGCAATCCTGCTTATCGACCACGCTATATATGCCGTTTGCACCGTTGGCGCGCTCAATGGCATCTTCGCGCAGACGCAGCCAGGGATTGCGATAGACCTCGCGGGTAGAGAGAGTACGGATGGCCATGTCCTAGGATGGCAGGGAAGAACGGAAGCGAGCAAGGGGCAGGAACAATCTAGAGTGCTGCAGCCTTCAGGGTTTGCAGGTATCCCTCAAGGTGTTCGCCGATCGCACGCAACGGCTCGCGGGTTTTGTCTAACCGCGACATCATCACTGCTCCTTCCAGGCAGGCGATGACCACGGTCGCTACCGCGGCAGGATCGATCTCGCCGCGCAACTCCTGGCTTTTCTGCCCCTGGCGGACGATGTCGGCGATTCCGGTGCGCCACTGCTCCAGCGCCACGCGGGCTTTGCCACGCAGCACCGGATTGCCATCGTCGCTGTCGATCGCTGTATTGAGCAGCGGGCAGCCCCCGGGAAGTGTCCGCGGCGGTTGCTCGACGAAGTTCTGCACCAACAGCAAAAGCTTATCGAGCGAGGTGGCGCAATTCTCAAGTCCACGCCAGCGTGGCTCGCTGACGGTATCCCAGGCGTACTCAAAGGCAGCCGCGGCCAGGTCCTGTTTGCTCTCAAAGTGGCGATATAGTCCGCCCTTTTCCAGGCCGGTGGCGTCCATCAGCGCAGACATTGAAGTACCGGAGTAGCCGTGCCGATTGAAAACCGCGGCCGATTGCTCCACGATTCGCTGCCTGGTAGCTTCTCCGCGGATGGATTTTGCTGTTGGTGTAGCCATTTTTGCGACCGATCGGTCTCAGTATACATCCGAAAGGTATCCGAATCCAGGAGAACTGAGGCACGTGGCGACAACGACCGCGGAATTGACGTTCCTACCAGCCTCATCAACCGCCAGGCAGGTCAATCCGTGGGCAGTGGCATTGACGGTCACCCTGGCCACGTTCATGGAACTGCTGGATACGTCGATTGCCAATGTCTCCCTGCCGCACATTGCCGGCGGGCTGGGGCGCAGCTTCGATGAGACCACCTGGGTTCTGACCTCCTACCTGGTGGCCAACGCCGTAGTGCTGCCGATGAGCGCATGGTTGAGCCGCGTTTTCGGGCGCAAACGCTACTACATGATTAGCGTGGGGCTGTTCACAGCGACTTCCTTTTTGTGCGGCATCGCGCCCAGCCTGAACTTCCTGGTCATCTTCCGTGTGCTCCAGGGGATTGGTGGTGGCGGGCTGGCTCCGGTGGAGCAGGCCATTCTGGTTGATACCTTTCCGGCGAACAAACGGGCCGCGGCCTTCGCGCTCTATAGCGTGGCCATTGTTACGGCGCCGGCGATCGGGCCTCCGTTGGGCGGCTGGATCACCGACAGTTTCTCCTGGCGCTGGGTCTTCTTTATCAACGTGCCTATTGGGCTCATATCTCTTTTCCTGACCAGCAGGCTGGTGAGCGATCCACCCGCCTTCAAGGCAGAAGTCGCCGAGGCCAGGCGGCTGGGAAAGTTGCGCATAGATTACATCGGCATTTTGCTGATCGCGCTGGGCTTTGCGTTTCTGGAATTTGTGCTCGATCGTGGTCAGATCGATGACTGGTTTGGCAGTTCCTTGATTTCGGCCATGTTTGTAGCAGCAATTGTTTGCCTGGTACTTGCGGTGTGGTGGGAGCTGCGCGTGCCCGATCCGGTGGTCGAACTCGGATTGCTGGCAGAGAGAAATTTCGCGTTCGCAAGCATCTTCTACTTCCTCTTCGGCTTTGTTCTTTTCGGCAGCACGACCATGATTCCGGAGATCCTGCAGAGTCTCTACGGCTATACGGCCACCGACGCGGGATTGGTGTTGGGGCCGGGCGCGGCGGTGATCACCGTGCTGGCGCCCTTCGTGGCCATCTTGACCCAAAAGGGAAAAGTAAGTCCTCGGTGGCTGATCGCCTTCAGCTTTGCCGTGGTTTCGCTTTCCATGTTCTATTACAGTGGATTTACGCTGCAAACAAATTACACGCACTATGCGCTGGCGCGAGCATTGCAGGGCTTTGGCTATGCCTTCTTGTTTGTGCCGGTCAGCGTACTTGCTTATTCCTACCTGCCTCCAGGGAAGAACAATAAAGGTTCAAGCCTCACCAATCTCGCGCGTAACTGGGGCGGCAGTTTCGGCGTCGCGTTCATCACCACTATGCATGAGCGGCGCACAGACCTGCACACCGACCGGCTGGCGCAGAGCGCCGATTTCGGCTCGCCGTTATTTCACGCACGCATCGATTCGCTGACCAGGACGTTTGAGCATCTGGGACTTTCTCATTTCGACGCAGCACAACACGCGCAAGGGCTGCTCTACAACCAACTGAACCAACAAGCGAGTCTGATCGGGTTCATGGATTGCTTCCGCATGATGGCGATCGTGGCCCTGATCGGTATTCCGCTGGCTCTGGCCACCAAGAGCTTCCGCCCCGGAGGCGAGGCTTCGGGAGGCCACTAATTTCGGCGTCAAGAAGAAGGGCTCTCCCGTAGCCCTGGATACCCTGACAACAAATGACGGGTGCCCCACATCTCGCTCGTTCTTCGCGAGATGTGGGATACCACTGCGCTCAATCCGAAAGCATTCGGTTCACTATCAACACTCAAGGTTCTAGATCCGTGGTATCCCACATCTCGCGAAGAACGAGCGAGATGTGGGGCACCCGTCATTTATTGCAAATTGGGACTCCGGGGATAGTGTTGTGGACCTGTCCCGGCGTGCCGTGGAGGGACCTGCTGTTTCTTTTTGCGGTTCTCGCCCACCCTCTTAGGCGCTTGAGGTACCTGCTTTCAATCGTGTTCGAAACCGACTGGCAGTTTAAGCTGGAAGAGCTGGGCCTCGATGGACTTCAAAAGAAAATTCGATCCGCAGACGTCATCTCTCGCCAATCTCGACCAACAGATGCTCTCTGAAATAGCGTCTCAACTCAGCCCCTTGCCCTTGCGGCACTCGGCAGTGTTGGAAGGCGGGTATAGCAACACCAATATCGTTCTGGAATTCGCAGATGGTGAACGTTGTGTCCTCCGAGCCTCCCCTAGGCATGAACGGTTAGACATGGAGGCCGATCTGCTGGACTTCCTGTCGCGCGAAGCGCCGCAGGTGCCGGTTCCAAAAGTTCTGTGGCGCGTGCCCGCCCGTCCACTTGGCGGGCTCAGAGCGTTCGTCATGACGTATGTAGAGGGGGAGCCCCTTGCAAGCATTGAGGACCGTCTATCAAGGGCAGACTGCCGGCATATCTCCGAACAGCTAGCCCTGGTGGCAGCACAGATTCATAAGATTCGATTTGCCCAATGTGGCCTGCTGGGACCAGGCCCGAAAGTAATGGAGCCCTTTGCAAGCTACGTCGCCGGGACGCTCGGCTTCTTCTCATCCTGTCTCGACAATCCACACCTTCAACGTCGTGTGGGCGTTGGCCTATTAGAGCGGCTGCGGCACTGCCTTACACATCGGTCTGACCTGCATCAACCATCCTGGACTCACCAACTGTGTCATAGCGACTTTAACCAGAAGAATCTGCTGATGCAGCGCGGTCCAGGTGGGCGCTATCAGCTGGCTGCGGTACTCGATTGGGAGTTCGCATTCTCAGCGTCCGGCGTCGTCGACATCGGCAACATCTTAAGGTTCGAGCATGAATCACCCGCTGTTGAAAGTGCCTGGTTTGCGGATGCGTATCGGGCCGCAGGCGCCCATCTGGACAAATCGTGGAGAGAGCAATCTTTATTTGTCGATCTGCTCGCCCAATGCGCCTTCCTGATCAACATCGAAGAACTGCCGAACACCTTCAGAACCGCCATTGGTGTGATGGATCGCACCCTGGCTGTGCTGGATCCCTAAGCTCCATTTACTGCCAGCCTCCACCCAGCGCAGCGCGTAGAGTTGTGTGGGATGCCACGGGCGTATCTTTGCGACTTGTCGGTCTGAGGGGATGCCCTGTAGTTTAATTCTTTGAATTGAGTCAGGTTAGATTTGCGCGACGCCGCCATCCACGAACAACTCAATGCCATTTACAAAACTGGAATCGCTCGAAGCTAGGAAGAGTGCGACTGTGGCAATCTCTTCAGGCCGTCCAATTTCGCCGCGCGGGATCTGCGATTTGAAGAACTCCTTTGCGTCCGGCCCCAGAGGGTCGAGAATCGGCGTATCGATCGTACCCGGACTCAGTACATTCACCCGTATCTTCCGTTCCTTCAGCTCCAGCAGCCACGTCCGGGCGAACGACCGCACCGCGGCTTTGCTCGCACTGTAGACTCCAAACGCTGGAAACCCCTTGACGCTGGCAATCGATCCATTCATGAAGATCGACCCTCCATCGTTGAAAATGGGCAGCGCCTTCTGCACGGTAAACAACGTGCCCCGCACGTTCAGATCGAAGGTCTTATCAAAGTGTTCCGGAGTGACGTCTTCCAGCTTCACCAGTTCGCCCGTGCCGGCGCTGGCGAACAGCACGTCAATCTTTCCCTTGGTCTTCTTGACCGTGTCATACAGTCGATCAAGATCGTCAAGGTTCGAAGCGTCCCCCTGGATGCCGGTAACGTTTCGGCCAATCGCCTTCACCGCCTCGTCCAGCTTGTCCTTGCGTCTGCCGGTAATGAAGACATAAGCGCCCTCTTGCACAAATAGCTTCGCTGTTGCCAGCGCCATGCCCGATGTCGCTGCGGTAATGACTGCTACTTTGCCGTCCAGTTTTCCCATTGCATTCTCCTTGAGTGTGGGCTTATCGGAGGCCGCCGCCGGCGAGGTCGGTGACAGAGGTGATTGGTACGCCGGTAACGACGACTACTTCCCTGTAAGGTTGTTTAACGTTTGTTCTTGTTTGGATTGCTCAGATTGCGAAAAGACTCACCCCGCACATGCCCCATGCAAACCCATGCAGCATGGGGCACAAGTTGCTTTAACGAAGGCCACCGCCGACGAGCAGCTGTTCACCCGTGAGCCAGCCGGAGTCGTCAGAAGCAAGGAACACCGCGACCGAAGAGATATCGCCGGGCTGACCGACGCGGCCAAGCGGAGTCTGTGCGACCAGGGCCTTCTCGAAGTCAGTGCCCAGAACGCCGGCGCTATGCACGCCTTCAGTTTCGACCATGCCGGGATTGATGGTGTTCACGCGAATCTTCTTCGGTCCCAGCTCGCGCGCCAACACACCCGTGATGGCGTCGACCGCGCCCTTGGTGCCGGTATAGACCGAAGATGCAGGAGGGGTGACGCGGCTTACCACCGAGCCCACGTTGATGATGCTACCGCCCTCGCCAATGTGTTTGACGGCCGCCTTGGTTGTGAGCAGCAACCCGAGGACGTTGATGTTGAACATCTTGTGGAACTGTTCTTCGGTAAACCCTTCGATCGGGGAAAACTCATAAACGCCGGAGTTATTGACCAGGATGTCGAGCCGGCCGTAGTTTTTGATGGCGGCGTCGATAATACCTTCCGCCTCGGAGGCTTTGGAGACGTCGCCACCCACGGCTACTGCTTTGCCGCCGGCTGCGGTGATGGAGTCGACCACTGTTTTCGCACCGGACTTGCTGGATGCATAGTTAACCACTACAGACGCGCCTTCCGCGGCCAATGACTTCGCGATGGCGGCCCCAATGCCCTTGGAGGCGCCCGTGACGACTGCTACCTTACCTTTGAGTTTGCTCATGTGGAATCCTTTTCAAGGTCTCTCAACCAATTGCTGACGGTTAAGATGGAGCATCATGCGCGAAGGATTCAATAGTTCAGGAAGTATGCACTATTGAACAATCGGCCATATGAATGTAAGATGAAAGACTATGAGGCCACTCTTTCACCCTTCGATTGAAGACGTCACGGTGGAAGCGATTCTTTACGCCTTATCCGACCCGGTGCGGGTAGCCATCTTTGCCGACATCGCGGGTTCGAACTGTTCGCAAAACTGCACTAATTTCGTAAACGTCAACGAGAAGCCAATTCCCAAATCAACCCTCTCGCAGCACTTCAAAGCGTTGCGAGAAGCAGGTCTGATCCATGGGGAACGCCGCGGTGTGGAGATGCAAAACACTTCGCGATGTACTGAAATCGACCAGCGCTTTCCTGGACTCATTGCGGCCATTGTCAACGCCCACAACATTCAGTCGCGAGGCAAATCACCGGCCGGCGATCATTCCAAACGGAAGCCTGCAAAGCGGAGTGCACGCAGCAAAGGCCGCGGCTAGTGAAGCCTGCAAAACTAATGTCCGAGCCAGTCTGTGTTGAGCCAATTAAAAAAAGGCTTTGTATCAGGGCACGACTTCAGTCGTGCCGAAAAGAGCCAGGAGGACGGGTAACATTCGACAGCTCAACCTGCCAGGAGGACATTACCTTTGCAGCATTCAATAGTGTGCGCGCTTCTTCCCAATGGCGGGTCGCTTTGTCTTCAGACTCAACCCCAAGTCTGGGGTCCCGGTTGCGAGCCATATTGCCCTAATTAAGCTCCCGCACCCAGATATTCCGGAAGCTTATGGGTTCGCTCTTGTCACCGTGCGCCTGTAGCTTGATTGGGGCACTGGTGTATGCCTTATAGAACGGCTTGCCGATGTAGAGCGTCTGACCCTTCAACTCGAAATGATTCTCCACCAGGACGCCATTGAATAAAACCGTGGCGTACGCTGGAGTCTTCAACGAACCGTCGGCATTGAAGGTCGGGGCTGTCCACACAACGTCGTAGGTCTGCCACTCTCCGGGTTTCCGCGTTGGATTCGCGAGCGGAATCGCCTGCTTGTAGAGACTGCCCGCCATACCGTTCACGTAGGTCTTGTTTTCGTAGGAATCGAGAACCTGCAACTCATATCCATCGTCGCCCGGCCCGGTGGAGGCGAGGAACACACCGCTATTGCCGCGCGCCTGGCCACTGCCCGTAATGTTCTTGGGAACTTTCCATTCGAGGTGAAGCTGGTAGTTGGTGAAGCTTCGTTTGGTCTCTATATTCCCCCCGGACTTGTTCACCGTCATCACCCCACCAGCCACCTCCCATTTGGCCGGGGACTTGTCCCGGTTTGTGACCCACTCGTCCATGTTCTTGCCGTCGAACAGTACAATCGCGTCCGAGGGTGCCGCACCGCAAGTGGCGCCCGGAGTCACAACCTTGGGAACTGGCTCCCAAATTTCCGTTTCTTCAGGTTTTGGCTTAGCCGGCGATTGTGCGAAAAGAGGAACCGTCACGGCAATAAGAGCCGCGGACGTGAGGAGGCTCGAAAGCAGAATGCGCATCATTAGAAGAAAATACACCCAACCGCATCCATCTGGCCAAGCCGCCGCGGCCTGCCGTCTACCCTCCTCAAGTCCACAGGCCACTTGTGCAGCCAACAGAATCTGTATGAAGGGCACGGCTTCAGCCGTGCCGTAAATTCTTCGGACATACGCGGCTTTAGCCGCTGAGGTACGGCTTTTGCCGCCGTTTCCAAGCGGCTCACTCATGTGTCCTGCTCCGCTTATCGCGGGCTTGGGGCAAAACCTGAATAGTCGCTCGGCGAATTGGTTCTGTTTTGGTTGTCAAAACGGCTCGGATAGAGTGTTTTACGGCTCCAAACGCCCTCGGGGAACGCCCGATCAAATGCGAACTCCTAAACTGAAGCTTTGCTCATCTAACGAAATGTGGCCGATCTACCGGCGACCTTTGAACAGGCTAAAGGAAAACAACGGATGAAGAATCAATCGAACCTCGGCGGTACCTTCACGCTCCCTGGCACCCAGATGACCTTGAACCGTGCCGGCTATGGCGCGATGCAACTAGCCGGCCCACACGTATTTGGGCCTCCGCGCGATATTGAGGCTGCAATTTC
>DASRRN010000270.1:0-5894 GCA_035695685.1 Acidobacteriaceae bacterium
CTCCCGTTCTTTGCAGGTGGGCCAAGCCAGGTTGCCAAACTAGATTGGAAGCAGCCCCGCTTCTTTGAATAACAAATGATGCCATCTGAAACTTATTCAGGTTTCATGGATCTGATGTCTCATGCGAAGGAGTATCGCGCCAGCGATTGCTTTTAATAGCAGGCGTGCCGAATGCCGGCAACTTGCAGCCTTACCCTTGCGCTGCGCAAAGCGAAGCTGATTCACGCTGCGAACACTTAAACCAATCCGTGGCTTGGGGTTATTGTTCTGCTCCTTCGAAAAGTAGCCTATCCAAGCTAATCGGCATACTGGAGGACTTAGGAACGAAAGAGGTGAATATGCTGCAGCCAATGCATATCGTCGACCAAAGAGCAACATCATACGCAACCGTGGCCGACTTCCTTAATACTCTTCCCAACATGACCGCGGACTTCATCTCCCAGCCACCGCGGTCTATCTCCGTAACACCTACAGAGGAAAGGAGCAATGGTACGCAATCGACCACACCCCGTGGTTCTACTTTTATCGCGACGACATGCGCGAATGGGTCTTCTACACCAACCAGCGCGCCTTCATGGAGCGCTACGATCTCGCCCAACAACATCGGTTGCAAGGCATTTGCTCCTGGATCTTGGGTGACGAGGATCCGGGGGTCTGGCCGGCTTTGCTGCCAGCTTATCGTTTCGGAAATGACACGAATTTCCCAGCCAACATCCCGGCAGCAAATAACGGAGCCGCAGAACGAGCTGCGGAGTTAAGAGGGTAGGAGCGCAATGAAGATGAGTTTCGTACGGATGTGGGTAGGGTCATTGATTGGCGTACTGCTCTGCGTTGCCACGGGGGCCGCGCAGACCGTGACCGGAGCAGTCACCGGTACGGTGACCGACCCCTCGGGAGCTGTGATTCCAGGCGCAACCGTGGTCGCCATTAACATGGCGACCAGCGTACAGACCGCTGCCAAGAGCAACAGCGGCGGTGTCTATTCCATCCGTTTTCTACCCATTGGCAATTACCAGGTACAGGTCACTGCCGAGGGCTTCAACAAGGTCACACTGCCACAGTTCAAACTTGAAATTGGCCAGACTGCCAACCTCGACGCACGCCTGAGCGTTGGTTCGAACACCAGCTCTGTGACTGTCAATGGGGGGCTTGCTCCGATTCTGGACACAGCGGATGGCTCGCTCGGGCTCTCGGTCAGTTCGGAGGAAATTTCTAAAATACCGCTCAATGGACAGAATTTTTCCTCGGTGACCCTGTTCCAGCCAGGCGCGGTGGCAACCGCTCCCACCGGGTTGAACGGCAACAATGCCATTGAGCGCAGCACCTTCAACAGCGACGTGGTCACCATTAACGGCAACCGCGCCCAGGCTAACAACTACACCGTCGATGGCACCGACATCAACGAAACCCAGAACAACCTGATCGGCTACAATCCTGCGCCCGACGCCATTCAGGAGTTGCGTGTGATTCAGGCCAATGCGCCGGCCACCTATGGCAACGTAAACGGCGGCGATGTGGTTACGATTCTTAAGAGCGGTACCAACACATTTCACGGCAGCGCGTATGGGATGGTGGAAAATCAGAATCTGACCGCCAATACCTGGGCCAACAATTTCTCGGGTGTACCTCAGAACCCGTTCACCCAATCCATTTTTGGAGGCACCATCGGCGGCCCGATTCTCAGGAACAAGCTGTTCTTCTTCGCCGACTATGAGGCCGCACGCAAACACCAGGGAGGCGAGGGCACAGCGAGTGTTCTTTCGGCTGCCATGCGCCAGGGCGACTTTTCCGCGCTGCCGTTCCAGCTTTATGACACCCAGAACGGTTTTGCGCCTTACCCGAACAATCAGGGTGTGCCCATCAATAACCCGGTCGCTCGCTACCTGATTGCGCATCCCCAGTATTACCCGCTGCCCAATAAAACTCCGACCGACGGGCTGGTGCAAAACAATTTCATCGGGCCTGCGAGTTCATTCGTGCAAAACGATCAAGGCGACATCAAGATAGAGGCTGATCCACGCCCCGCAGATAAGATCACCGCCTTTTATTCGGAGGGCCGGGCGTTCGACGGAAGCATAGCCGCGCTCGCCGTCACCTTCCCCAACAAGGACACTTATCCGGATCATCTGGGTGGCGCCACCTGGGTACACACCGTCTCTCCCACCATTGTGAATGAGGCGCGGATCGGCTTCACCCGCATCCGTTGGGATAGCAACATCCCCAGCGATTCGACCGGCGCGTTCGGGCTGAATGGAAATTCCATCGTCGGTATACCGTTTGGTCAGCAACAATTTGCCGGGTTCGCCTACCAGGGTATCGGCGCGTCGACTCTTACCGGCGTCGGTGTGCCAGGACAGGCTCAGATTCTGCGCGATAACACCTTCACCTACGGCGATAACCTGACCATCCAGCGGGGAAAACACTTACTGAGCATCGGGGCGCAGTTATTGCGCTACCAGCAGAACTACGACCTGATTGGCAATGGAGGAGCGCTGGGGACCTTCAGCTTTAATGGTAACTTTACTGCTCTGCCGGGTGGCACCGGTTACGGGGGAGCAGACTTCGTGCTGGACCGCGCCTCCAGTCAGCAGATCAGCTTGTCCAATGGGGACTTCGGGCAGCGGCAATATCGGGTGGCCGGTTTTATCCAGGACGACTGGAAGGTCACTGACAAGCTCACGCTCAACCTCGGGTTGCGCTACGAGTACGACGAACCGTATGCCGAGGTAAACAACAAGACGGCGAATGTGTTTCTGAACGGGCCGCTGGCTGGGACGGTGGAGTATGCGGGCCGAGTGCCGACCGGGGCGCGGCCGGGGTCGATCGTATGCGGCAACGCGGGTTGCTACCAGCCGGCCTACGACCATTTTCAGCCCCGCTTTGGCTTTGCCTATCAGGTCAGTCCGCGGTTTGTGGTCCGCGGTGGCTATGGCACCACCAGTTTCTTGGAAGGGAACTCAACCGGGGAACGGCTGGTCAATAATCCTCCTTTCGCCAACGCCTCCTCGCTGAGTGCGGCCACTCCCACTGTGACCAGCGGCGGGTCTCCGTTTGCGGTGCAAAATGGCTTTGCCATCAACAACAGCTCGATCGTCACCGCCGGCTACACTGCGTATCCACAGCACATCCAGCCGGCTTACATTCAGGAATTCAACCTTACGACGGAGTATGAATTGAATAACAGCACCTCCTTACAGGTCGGGTACATCGGAGAGGTGGGACATCATCTGATTGATTACTACAACGCAAATCAGCTGACGCTGGCGCAGGCAGTCGCCGGCGCACCCGGACCCTTCGACAGCCTGGTCGGCCCCGGCAATGCGCTCTTTACCATCGAGTCAGAAGCGTATTCCAACTACAACGCAGCCCAGGTGACTGTGCGTCACCGGATCAGCCGGGGCTTCCAGGCAACGGTGAATTACACCTATGCGCATTCGCTCACCGATGGCCAGGGCAACTACGGGGGCGCGAGCGTGGCCGGGCCAACCGCCACCCAAAATGGCTTTGACCTGGCCGGCGACTACGGGCCCAGCGACCAGGACATCCGGCACAACTTATCCGCTAACGGATCGTATCTGCTGCCGTTCGGCAAAGGGCAAGCCTTCGGCGGCCACGTCAACCGCCCGCTCGACCTGCTCGTGGGCGGGTGGACTCTTTCCTCCACAGCCATCGTCTATTCGGGTCTGCCGATTACCATCTTCGGGCCCTTCAATGCCGGGACCAACTCGTACGCCGGTTCATCCGGAGGATCGCGCGCCAATCAGTACCGCAAGCTCAAGATCGTAAACCAGGGCGTTGCTCACTGGTTCGGTACCGACTCCTCCGCCGTTCCCTGTAGTGGCCCGGATAATGGCAGCTGCGCCTATGGGCCGGCCGGACCATTCACCTATGGTTCGGCCGCGGTCGGTACCCAGCGCGCGCCCGGATTCGAACAGATTGATAGCTCGCTGTTCAAAGACTTCCATATCACCGAACGCCAGACTCTGAGCTTCCGCGTGGACGGCTTCAATGTATTTAATTTTGCCAGTTACGCCAACCCCGACAACAACGTCAACGACACGAATTTTGGCCAGATAACGAGTACGCGCAGCGGGCCTCGTACCATTCAGTTTGCGGCCCACTATTCCTTCTAGGATGGCTGGATTTATTATTGCCTCGGCCTTTCCCGTACCGGCGCTGGCGCACCTTGGTCGAATATTTGCTCGAATGCTAGTTCGAATATTGTGAAGTTCTGCTGAATTGAATTCTGGCAAGCCCACGGACCTCGTGGGATCCGAAGGGTGGCACGTCCATGCAGAGACACTCCTGGCTCACTGATGCCGACAATCAACTACCCGGCGCTTGTTTGCTTCAGGTTGACCTGGCGCAACACAGCATCCGCAGGAGGGCAGTTTGAACATCCTTCCGAGGTAAAGAGCTCCACGATCACTGCCGAACCGGGTCGTTCCTGACCCGGGGTCTGGCCCATGGCGAAGTGCGAAAGAAGGCCGATGGCGAAAAGCAAAAGCGAACAGGCAAGCATGGGGCCAAGCTGCACGGAACCACCTGCAGCGGTATGCGTCGCCATCTGACACTTCGCCTCGTGAATGGTTACATGCGTGCGTTCAACATGCGCAGTAACCAAAATGCAACTGAAGCCTCTAATGACGCGGAGGGGTGACCTCGCTGCTGACGCGAGCCCTTCGCTGAAAGAGGAAGCGATGAGTCAGATAATCGCGTGCACGACCGACATTCCAACTGACCGCTCGATCGAAGAGCGAATCAGCATTCAACAGTTCCTAAGCGAGCAAGAAGGAGAGTAGTTATGGGTAAGTTGGACGGAAAAGTGGCGGCGATCACCGGAGCAACCTCCGGGATGGCCCTGGCCTCGGCAAAGCTGTTTGTCGAAGAGGGAGCGTACGTGTTCATCACGGGGCGGAGGCAAGAGAATCTGGACGAAGCCGTCAAGGCGATTGGGCGTAATGTGACCGGAGTGCAGGGCGATTCGGCGAACCTGGCTGATCTCGACCGGTTCTACGAGACGGTCAAGCGGGAGAAGGGCTATGTCGATGTAGTGTTTGCCAGCGCCGGTCATGGCGGCCGCTCTCCGCTCGGGGCGATCACCGAAGAGCAGTTCGACGCCATTTTTTCTCTGAATACCCGCGGCACACTCTTTACAGTCCAGAAGGCGCTGCCCATTATGCGCGATGGCGGATCGGTCATCATGAACGGGTCCATCGCTCACCTCAAGGGTATGCCGGGGCTGAGCGTTTATGCCGGAAGCAAGGCGGCGTTGCGGTCGTTCACGCGATCATGGGTGGTCGAGCTTGCAGAGCGCAGAATTCGTGTGAATGTACTCAGCCCAGGGCCGATCGCTACCAACGCTCTTGCAAATCTTCCCACGGAAGCGAAGGAATATTTCCGGTCGGGAATCCCTCGCAAGGAGCTCGGACGCTCAGAAGAGATCGCAACGGTGGCGCTATTTCTCGCGTCCGATGACTCCACCTTCGTGAACGGCAGCGAAATATGTGTGGATGGCGGAATGGCTCAGATCTAGCTCTGGTTTATCGAGATGAAAAACGGGCACTACACGCGCGGCGACTCCAGCGCAAGTGCGTGGAGATTGTGACAACTGACCAGCCGCGACGTGCTTGCCCGCTTCGACATCCATCCCGAGTGACGCGGTTGTGGCCTGTTGGTATACCGCTTACAATAACGACGCGAGGAGGCGTCAATGTCCGCCCCAAGTTTTGTTCCTCTTACCACGTACCGTGAATTTCCTGCCCAGGAAATGGTGAGCCGAGCAGAGTCATTTCGCGATGAAATGCTCCGACGTCGCACAGTACGGCAGTTCTCTTCACGTCCTGTTCCGCGGGAGGTGATCGAGGATTGCCTGTGTGTTGCGCGAAGCGCTC
>DASRRN010000271.1:0-5692 GCA_035695685.1 Acidobacteriaceae bacterium
GGCGTGCCTCGAGTGTAAGACAACAATGAGGGGGAATCGCCGTGCAGCGATTCATCCCAGAAGATGTGCGTGGTTGCCGGCGGACCGATGCTGTTCAGGAAAAAAACCAGGTTGTCGACCTGCTGCAACCCGGAATTTTCCAGCGGCAGGGAACTGGCCCACCAGATCACCATGCCCTTGCCCGACCGGTATGTCACAGCGACGGCGTCGCCCCGGCATGTATAGTCCACCTGCTGCAGGGGATTCGACTGTTTCCAACGCGCCTCCGGCGTCATGCGGATGGCCCCTGAGCCGGCGAGTTGGCCGAAACCATTGGCTTCGGCATCACACGGAGTTCGTGAATATCGATTGACCTCAACCGCATTGCCCGGTACAAGCAGCCCGCCGGTGTAACCGGTCACCAGAATGCGAGCGCCCTTATCCAGCAGGGTCTTCACCGTCTCTCTCGAATCGGTCACGTTCTGCAGGAACGGTTCTGCAAACACCACGGTCGCATGTTCATCGATGCGATCTTCGATCTCGGCGAGCGATTCGCTCTGCCGCTCTACCTGATAGCCCGCTTCCCGCAAAAGCTCAAACGCAGCCTTTGCGCCGTGAGGCGCGGTGGAATAGCTGGACGGCGTCAAATCCTGGTCGTCATTGGACGGCGAGAACAAAGCCAACACTACGATCAACGTCCCCAGCAATGCGGCACAACCGAGCAGTAGCATTCTGTCCCTGGGATCAATGGAAGCCAGCAATCTCACCGGGCGGCAATCCTTTCCAGCATCCCGCAGGCCTCGACGAAATCTTTCTCGCCCGCGGGTAGTTCACCGTACCAGCTGTGCTCAAAGGATTTTGTCAGGGAGAAGAGATCGGCGCGCGTCGCGGGGTTTTCGCTCAACAGGCCGAGGTACTCACGCGGAGTACGGGTCCGGTCCGCCGGCCACAGACGGCGAGATTCGAGGCATGAGATCGCGGCCCAATACACATGATGAATGGCTTCCCGCCAGCGCCCCTCACGGCTCAGTTTTTGGCCCTGTTCCAGCCATTCCTGCCAGGCCAGCGCTGAAGGGGTCGAGGAATGAGGGGCGCTGTCCCGCAGCAGGCCGAGCCGCTGCACCTGCAGCCTGCGGATAAACCACCAGATCAGCAGCCCGCAGGGAATCGCGATCACCGCAAGCTCCAGAAGATAGGTTGCCGAGCTTGAGGAGCTGGGCATCGCCTCTACCATGGACCTCAACAGCCAGCGCACAAATTCGTTCCAAATCCTTTCCAGGTAGGAAGGCGGTTTGGCTTGGGGGTAGTCTCCGCTCTCGAGGATGGCATCAAGCTGGCGCCGAACATTTGCAACATTTCCAGGCACATAAACGCTGACCGGCGGCGATGCTAATTCCTGTGTCATCTGTTCCAGCCTGGCGCGCGCATCGCTCAGTCCGCTCGAGGCGTTGCTTATCGCATTTTGTTCATGCTTCGCGTTCTCTGCTGCAGCGGCTTGCCGCAGGCTATCGCGCAGCCAGTCATATTGCAGCCTTCGCTTGCCACTGCCGGTGAGTACGATTTCATCGGGGCCGCTCAGGGAGGGGTCACATGCCTTGGGCGCCGTCGTTCGTTGCTGCAGTTCCTGCGCGCAAGCTTCTACCACCATACGCAGGCCATCGAGCTCTTGTTTGCACTCGTCCGGACTGATCTGTCGCAGAGAGGTGCTGGCCCCGGTGGTGGGGATCGCCCGCCCCAGGGTGCATGGAAGGCCAAGGGCAAGGACGCCTAATAAAATCCGCTTGATCACACTGCCGATCCTGTGGATGCTACGCCATCGTTGGGGGCTTCCATGGAGGATCGCTCCAGCATCCTCTCCAAATCAAATCCTTCCTTGCGGACCCGCGCGTCGTAATAAAAAAGGGTCAGCCCGATGGAGTAGATCGGCTTGATCAGCGCGCTGCTAAGGGCGGTCACGAGCAGGGTGTAAGCGGTCATCGCCGGGGTGGCTTGCCCGCGCGCTCTCACCATGAAGACAAAAATAGGAGTCATGAACGCGCTCACCAACATCCCTTGGGCAGCCATCACGATCAGCAGAAGCACAAGGATTCGTCCTTTTGTGTCCTGGGTCAGGGAGACGCTCCGCTTGAGCGACCGCAACGTTGCCAGTCCCTCCTCAACGCAGGCCGGAACCGCAAGCGAATACCTGAGTGTCAGCCAGAGGCACAAGGGCAAGGCGAACAGGATCAGCAAGCTCATTGCGCCAAACACGAAGGTGACGACATTGGCTTGCCCTAGAGTCCTGGCCCGAGTTGCGAGCAGCGTGGCCGTGACACCCGCGAGCACAACCACGATTACGGAACCCCAGGCGATGAGAAAACCAAGCGTGTTCACCCAAATGAACCTGAGCCAGCCCGAGCGCAGTGCAGCGAACGCTTTGACGATGCTGGTTGGTTTCCCGTCGTATATCGCTGCCACCGCGCGGTTGCTGGCTGCAAGGCAAAGAGCGGCAGCGGCAAACAAAACTGTCCAGGCGGGAATGCTTGACACGCTCGTGACCCACTGCCGGGTCGTCACCGCGAGATGATGCCTGGTCATCCAGCGAACCTCCGCCAGATTGATGAGATTCCACAGCAGCTCGAGGATGGTACTTACACCAGCGATCCCGAGAAACAGCACAAAGCGCGCGCGATAGAGCTGGAAGATCCGGTCAAGGATCTCAGCCAGCCTCAGAGGGCGCAGCTCAATGTCCACGGAAACCACCTCGGCCTGAAAGTGACTTGTCGCAAAGAAATAGACGGCGTATGATCAACAGCCCGGAGCGGCGTTCCTCTGGTAACGGGATCGAGCTTCGGCAAGCTGTTGCAGGTGATCGCAGGAGAGGGGCTGAGCGCAGCCCAGCTGGCGTGCAACCAGGCAGATGTGGGCGAAATGTTCGACGGTTTCCATGCGCATGAAGGCATCCTGCAGGGTGTCGCCGGCGGTGACCGCACCGTGGTTGGCCAGCAGTACGGCGTCATGGTCGACAATCAGGGGCTGGATGCTGGACGCAACCTCAGACGTTCCGGTGGTCGCATACGGTGCCAGCGGAATAGAACCCAGCGACATGATGATCTCCGAGCACAGCGGCTCCTCGAGTCCCAGACCGCAGGAAGCGAACCCAGTAGCGATGGGCGGATGGGCATGGACCACCGCCTGCACATCGGGCCTCTGATGGTAGATTGCCAGGTGCATCCCGATTTCGCTGGTGACGTTACGGCCCTCGCCGACTCGGCGGCCTTCCATGTCAACCACGACCATATCCGACGCTTTAAGCAAGCCCTTGCTCATCGCGGTGGGCGTCGCCAGGATGCGATCCGGGGTTAGGCGAACCGAGAGATTACCGGCGGTACCGGGGACGAAACCCAATCGATACAGCCATTTACCGAAACGGGCCAGCTGTTTGCGGTGCACCGTCTCGGCCGACCGCTCGGGAGCGGTGGAGCTGAGGGCCATGTTCAGAGTTGTAGTAAAGCCACTCTTCTCCAAAGCCGATGGATGCATATCGTCACCAAATCCCCGTTTCTTCCCTTTCTCGCAGTTTCTGACGGAAACACGGGAAACGCAACAGGGAAAACGCGGATAGCAAGAATTTCGAGGTTACGACGAGGCGGTTACGGTAACTGGTACTGGTTGTTTCGGGGGCTAAAATAGAGCTAGCATGAGTCCCACGGATTGGCGAGGCTGCAAAGTTGTCGAGGTCGTTCCCAACAAGGTGGGTGGTGTACACGTGATCCGGGGTACGCGGGTGGCCGCCGACCAAGTAGTCGAGAAGCATGACGCCGGAGAAACCGTTGAGGATATCGCCTACAACTTCGATTTGAAACCCGATGATATCCGGGCTGTGCTGGCCTTTACGCGTATGCAAACACAAACGAAGAAGACTGAAATCGACTGGTCCGATTGCCCCATTGTCGAAACCAATCCGCGCAAGGTTAGCGGGGCGGCGATCCTGAAAGGGACGCGCGTGCAGGCCGATTCTATTGTGGAGAATTACATCGGGGGTTCGCCGGTGGAGGAGATTTCCGAAAACTTCGGCATCCCGGAAACGACGATCCGTGAACTGCTCACCTTTGCAGCTTTCCAGCAAAGCCAACGGTGAAGGTTTTGTTCGACCACAATGTGCCTCACAAACTGCGCCACTTCATGGCCGCTCACGACGTCACCACGGCCGATGAGATGGGTTGGTCTGAGTTGGAAAACGGCCAGCTGTTGCGGGCAGCTCAAGCCGCAGGCTTTGCGGTGATGATCACCGGCGACAAGAATCTCTCATCGCAGCAAAACTTGGAGCGTGTGGAACTGGCCTTGATCGTGCTCAGCACGAACAACTGGAACGTGCTGAAACAGCATGCTCTTTCAGTCCTGGAAGCTGTTGATGCTGCGAGACCTGGCAGTTTTCAGGTGGTGACGATTGCACCCGGGTTAACCCGCGGTCCATCTCTCAAACCATAGTTTGGGCGAGTTGGCGGTTTTGGCTCGTGTGAGTGCACCCAGACGCTGGCCTAGTTCTGCCTAAGCTCTTACGATGGTCAGCATGACAACGGGTGTTTCCCTCGCCGTGCTGGAACTGGATGGTCAACCACTCTCGCTGGAGCAGATCCGGCTGGTCGCCGGCGGCTCGATGGATGTCGCCATCGCACCGGGGGCACGACAGCGAGTTGCAGCGTCCCAAGCCGTGGTTGAGCGTATCGTCGCCAGCAACGAAACCGCCTACGGCATCAATACCGGCTTCGGCAAATTGTCTGATGTGCGTATTGGACCGGGAGACCTGCAGCAGCTGCAACGCAACCTGGTGCGTAGCCACGCCTGTGGGTTGGGGGAGCCGCTGGAAGAGCCAGAGGTTCGGGCCATGCTGTTGCTGCGGGCCAATGTCCTCGCCAAAGGATTGAGCGGGGTCCGCTACCGGCTTATAGAGCTACTTACCGGCTTGCTCAACCGCCGCGTGCACCCCGTGATCCCAGCCAGGGGATCTGTGGGAGCGAGCGGGGATCTGGCTCCCCTGGCGCATCTTGCCCTGGTGCTCCTCGGGGAGGGTGAAGCGTTTTACCAGGGCGCGAGGATGCCCGCCAGTGTGGCGCTTGGCCAAGCCGGTCTCGCTCCGTTGGTGCTTGAGGCCAAGGAGGGCCTGGCGCTGCTTAACGGAACCCAGGCGATGGCCGCAGTGGGTGGTCTGGCAGTGCTGCATGCAGTGCGCCTGAACCGGCTGTTTGATCTGGCCGGCGCCATGGCCCTCGAGGCCCTGCGCGGTACTCCTGTAGCCTTCGACCAACGCATTCACCGGGCACGGCCGCACCCGGGCCAGATGCAGGCGGCTGCTCACCTGCGAACTTTGTTGCAAGACAGCGAGATTCGCCAGTCTCACCTGCACAATGATCCCCGGGTGCAAGACGCCTATTGCCTGCGCTGCATGCCGCAGGTCCACGGAGCGGCGCGAGGCGCCCTGCAGCATGTGCGTGAGGTGATCGAGATCGAAACCGGATCCGCGACCGACAACCCGCTGATTTTCTCCGGCGAGGTGCTCTCCGGAGGCAATTTTCATGGCGCGCCCCTCGGCATGGCGCTGGACTATGCCGCGATTGCCGTGACCGACCTGATGAGCATCAGCGAACGCAGGATCGACCGGCTCATCAACCCCGACTGCAATGAGGGCCTGCCCCCGTTCCTCTCTCAGGGTGCCGGCCTCTCTTCTGGTCTG
>DASRRN010000272.1:0-10622 GCA_035695685.1 Acidobacteriaceae bacterium
CGGGCTAAGGTGGTCTTTCCTGTGCCGCTCACTTCGCAGGAGCGGCAGGAAAGTCTGCCTGCCAGCACCCGGATCGTGATTTGTGTTCCCTGGGCCAGGGGACGATAGGAGAAGGTTCCCCACCCGGTTCCGGTCGACCAAAAGCAATCGAAAACTTTGTGACCCACTCCGGGCACGGCCACCACCGCTTGCTGCGGTCCATCGTATTGAAACCCGCTCAGCGCGACAACGCTTGTCCAGGAGGCCATAGCCCGGGCGTAATGATGGCCACACTCTGCCTCGTCCCACGGATTCCGCTTTTCCCCGTCATAGCGGGAGCGGATGTTACGTATAGCCTCGAGCCCCTGATCGACCATGCCGGAGTAGAGCATCAGTGCGGCGGTCGAATGCTCGAAACCGGTCATTACCTCGGCGAAATATGGGAAAGGGATACGCGGGCGGGGTGCAGTGGCGTAGTCGCAGATCACCATGGCAGCTTCATTATTCAGGGCGAACGTCCGCTCCACATTCTCGTGATCGACGAGGCTGGGCTTGTGGTTGTATTTGTGGATAGAATCCAGAGTCCTGCGCACGTGGTCTTGCAAGACCAGGGACCCTAGCCCGGCTACGTGGGCCAGATACTGTCCTATCAGTTGGTCGATCAGGCAGCCGCCGCCCACCTGGTACTCTGGCTTTTCGGTGTCTCCCGAACCCATGTCGCTGCGCAGGTGAGGAGCGATCTCTGCAGGGGCAAAACCACGAACTTGCTGAATATAGAAACTGCCGTTGAACAAATTGCTGTCGATCCAACGACTGCCATGGTCGAACAGCCTTCGGTACTCTGAGGCAGATGCGTTGTCGCCCATGGCGCGCGCCATTTCTTCGCCGGCCCGTAGTGCCCCGAGGTAGTAGATTCCGCACATAGGGTTAGGCCCGTAGAATTCGACGTCATAGGTGTTGTGCTGCACCCCTTCCATCACTCCGTCGCGGTTGGCATCCCACCCTCCGGGCACCCAGGCAAACTCCAGGCCTTTCTGAATGCGCGGCCACATGCTTGCCAGCCATTCGTTGTCGCCGGAGGACTTCCAGTCCATGTAGGCGTGGATGATCTGTCCCATCTGGCCGTCGGCGGCGGCGAAGCCGAACCGGTCCTTGCCATCAGGCAGGAGCTGGCGAAAGCGCATGGCTCCCGCGTCGTCCATCGAATAGCCGAAAGAAGCTTTGCGCAGCGATCGAGCAAACGTAGGAAAGAGATAGTTGGTGGCGGTTTCGTAGTTCCAGACGTGGGTACAGTTGCCGAAGCAGCAGCCAATATGATCATTCACCCCTTCGAACCCGTGGAATTCGCCATCCGCCGTGCGGAAGCAGGTGGTCGAGGCCAGGGTCGAGAGATTGGCGCTGGCAGCTTCTTTCACCACGGAAGGCAGGGTACTGGAAGCGAATGCGTTGGCAAAGGCGCGCGTACGTGCTTCCAGGTGATCGAGGTTCGCTGCGCTGTACTGGGCTACCTCCCACGCATCCTTAAAACGCGTCGCGTAATAATTGCCGATGATGGTAGTGCCTTCTCCTGAGGGAGCAGTCCAGCCGCACCAGTCAGGCGTGCGATTGGGGAAATTCCACGCCAGAAGGAAGGTAAAAGTCGCTGACCCGCCGGCGGGTATCGAGTTCTGCTGGCATACCACCCCGACTGCATTGCGCAGCTCCGGCTCGGCCAGAAGCCGGCCGTCGCGAGAAAACGTGTCCCAGAACAGCATGGGCGAGTTCCACCAGCGTCCCTGGGGCCAACCGCGCCAGTAGCTAACGGAGCCCCGGCCGCTGGTGAGCAGAGCGAGCGCGAAGCTGCCCTGCAGGGGATCACCTGCCGCGACCCCGGGATTGCCCATCAGTAGGCCTTCGAGTTCACCGGTCCGCTTGTACTCATTCAGCCGCGAATCCTTGACCAGCGCCGCCGCACCCCCCAGCACCCGTTGTGGCTTGACAGGGTTGTCGATGGAGAAGGCGATGCCCACCTTGGCGGTCGCTGAACCAGAATTGTGTACGCGATAGCGCAGGATCGCGACCGGGAGCCCGGAATCGTCGGGCTCGTGGGGAATGAAAGGGGAGAATGCCTCCAGTTCTACCTGCACCGGCAAATCCCGGTCTTCAAATTGAATGTTCGCCAGCGGGTACGCCCCGATGAAGGTCGCCGTTTGCATGCGGCTCAATCCGGGGGCGTTGTTTGATCCAAGACCGTCCTGGCCCTCATACGGGGGCAGAATGCGCGCTTCCAGCACGCGGGCGATCGGCTTCGCAGTACCTGCCTGGATCCAGATTGCAGGCATTGCATAGGGTGGTGAGAACCCCATGTCGGGACGATTGAATATCTCCCAATCGCGAAGCTGCCCACGTCCTCCAAGACCAAGACTGCCGGCCGCGACTCCGCCCAGAGGAAAGGAAATCATCTTCAGCTGCCGCCCGGTGAAACGCCGCGGGTAAGAAACATCCGCCGCCGGCTTTACTCCTTCTTTGTCGTACGCATCAGATGTATTGAGCTGTGGCAGATGACCAAGCTGTGTGCTCGCGCCAAACGCACCTGCGGCCTGCTTCAGGAAACTGCGGCGACCGATCGGGTACTTGTTCGCCATTTGCTGTGGGCCCCTTTAGGAGAAATCTCCCGCTCTAGTTTGAAAGCGGCCGCCCCTATAGGATTCTCAACCGCCGGTGCAGGGATGTCGATGTGCGCCATAGTTACGCATTGCGAAGCACTACCAAATCAGAATAGTTCGTTAGATGCATTTAGTGAACTTTACAGGTCATATTTCGTTCTTTTAGAATCCGGGCGCGCCGAAAAGTGGGTACGAGTACGATATCCCGCGATTCCGATCAAGCAGTCAGATTGCCGCAAGGGCAACGCTTTTTCTTGGGAGGATCCATGCGCAAAATCTTCGAACCAGGGATTGCAAGGTTATCCCGCACTCTGATCGCAGGCGTCGTCCTCATAGCCGCCTCCATTTACATCAAGCCAATACTCGCGCAGACAGCTGCCGGTTCGATTGTGGGCATCGTGCGGGACAATTCCGGCAATGTGATTCCCGGCGCGCTGGTGACTGCGCTGAACAAGGCGGTAAACCAGTCGGTAAGCGCGACGGCAAACGCATCGGGGTACTATTCTTTTCCCCTGCTGCAACCAGCGTCGTATCAAATCACGGTCCACGCCGCCGGGTTCAAGGAATACGTTCAGGACAATGTGCAGCTGGAAGTTGCGCAGACGCTGACGGTCAATGCCACACTGCAAGTGGGTGAGGTGACCCAGTCGGTGACGGTAACCTCCGCCCCGCCGCTCCTGGATACGCAAACATCCTCTCTGGGAGGAGTCATTGAGAGCAAATCCATCGTGGATCTGCCTCTCAATGGACGCAATTCTTACGGATTTGCGAATCTCGTACCGGGAGTCGTAGCGCCCTATGGTTTTACCCAGACTGCCTTCGATGAGTACAACGATCAGTTCATTTCGATCAATGGCTCACGGCCGAACCAGAACCTCTTTCTGCTGGACGGTGGCACAAACTCAGAACCGGCCTTCACCGGACCAGGCTATTTCCCAATTGTCGACCTGGTCCAGGAATACAAGGTGCAAACTAACGATCTGGGGGCCGAATACTCGAATACGGGCGGTGGAATCATTAACGTGATTACTCGCTCGGGCAGTAACAAGTTTCACGGTTCCGCCTGGTGGTTCTTCAGGCATACGGACCTTTCGGCGAACGATTTCTTTTCTAATCACGCGGGGCTGCCGCGCGCGCACTATCAGTTCAGTCAGTTTGGAGCGACCCTGGGTGGCCCGATCAAACGCGATAAGACGTTCTTCTTTTTCGCCTATGAGGGTTTGCGTTGGGTGCAGAGTGGATCCGCGGTAGGCACTTTGCCTACGGCTGCCCAGCGCAATGGAGATTTTTCCAGTTCGTACAACAGCGCCGGACAAGTGATTCCAATCTACAACCCGTTCTCGACGACTCCCGACCCTGCTAATCCCGGGCAATTCATCAGGACCCAATATCCCGGCAACGTCATTCCTCCCGGAGATATTAATCCGGTCGCGAAGGCTCTGCTGAGTTATCTTCCGCTGCCCAACCAGGCTGGCACCCCAGGGACGGGAACAAACAATTACTACACGAACTACAGTTCGCCCATTGTGGAGAACAATTTTTCCATTCGACTAGACCACGCAATTACGGACAAGCAGAAGATTTTCGGCCGCTACTCCATCAACGACACAACCCAGACTCGGCCCAATCTGTACGGAAATTCCTCACCCAACTTCCTGATCAGTAACCCTACGGCGGGCAATGATTTCTTGAGGCAGCAACAGGCTACGATTGAGTACACCAATCCATTTCGGCCTAACGCCATTCTTGACCTGAACAGCAGTTACATTCGGTATTACATTGGGCGCAGAATACCCGGTCTTGGCTTTGATCCAACCGGGGTTGGACTGCCAGGTTATTTCAGCACTCTGGCCTCGCTGTACACTCCCTGTTTTCCAACGGTTGGGGTCTCCGGCCTGGGACTCACGCTTTCGCTGGGAAATATCGGGGGCGGGTTAATGGGCAGCGGTTGCTATACGCTGGGTGACGTTTATCCTGATTTACACGAGTACGGCAGTGTGACCATTGTGAAAGGTCCACATACTTTTAAGACCGGCGGTGAGTTCGGAATCAAGTGGCTGTCTACGCCGAGGTACGAGCCGGCGGGACCCGGGTTCAATTCTGGCCCCAACTTTACCCAGGGTCCCAATGCGGTGACCTCGACCAACTCCGGAATTGGACTGGCTTCGTTTCTGGTGGGTACGGGCAGCGGCAACACGGGCAGCGGTGGTCCTAATCAGTATCTTTCCAGCAAGTACTGGGGTGTTTTTTTCCAGGATGACTGGCGCATCACTCCGAAGTTGACTTTGAACCTCGGGGCCCGGTATGACTACAACGCCCCCTGGATAGAGCGGTTCAATCGCTTCACCGATTGGACTTCGACGGCCACCTCTCCATTGCAGGTTCCGGGCCTGAGCACGTTGGTGGGTGGCCTGGAGTTCCCCGGAGTCGGCGGGGTGCCGCGATCTGAGTTCAACCCTTTCCGCAAGGAGTTCGTACCTCGGCTAGGGTTTGCGTATGCGCCGAATTCCCGCACCACAGTAAGAGGCGGTTATGGAATATTTTTTGCACCTCTCGGTGGAGCAGGCTTCAATGGAAACTCCGTGCCGAACACCGGGTATGTGGCCACCACTAACTGGATTGGTACGCTGGACGGGGTGACGCCGCTAAATACTTTGTCGAATCCGTTCCCTCAGGGTTTTGTGTTTCCTACCGGAAGCAGCCAGGGGCTGGCAACACAACTTGGCCAATCCGTGGTTGGGATTCTGCGCAACCGGCCGGTTTCCTATTCACAACAATGGAACTTTGATATACAGCAGGAATTGGGTGCAGGGTTACTGTTCGATATTGCTTATGCCGGAGGACACGGTGTTCACCTTTACGGGGACTATAACCCCGATCAGTTGCCTGACCAGTACTTATCGATCGGGGGGGACCTCAACACACAGGTGGCTAATCCTTTCGCGGGGCAGGTTAGCAGCGGAGGGCTGAGCAACGCAACAGTGGCAAAAAGTCAGCTGCTAAGGCCTTTTCCGCAATTTACAGGGGTCACCCTCGGTAACAGCTCCTTCTTCGGCGCCTCTCTTTACGACGCATTGCAGGTGAAGCTTGTACGGCGTTTTCAAAACGGGTTTAGCCTGCAGGCTTCGTACACCTGGTCGAAGCTGATGGACAACCTTCCAGCATCCGAAACCGGATTCCCTGGCGGATCGTTTGGAGGAACCGGAATCCAGGACTGGGATAATTTGCGTGCGGAATGGGCGGTGGCTTCGTTCGACACGCCGCAGTACTTTACGTTGAATGCGATTTACGAGCTTCCTTTCGGCAAAGGCAAGCAGTTCCTCAACCAGAACAAGATAGCCAATTATTTTGTGGGCGGATGGCAGCTGAACGGAATCACTTCGGCGATCAGCGGAACGCCCCAGGAAGTATTTACGGCTTCAAATACGCTCTTCAATTACGGGGGCTCGCAGCGAGCGAACTGGAACGGCCTCAATCCGTCTCGCGAAGGCAAGATCGCGAATCGTCTGAACGAGTACTTCACCGTGAGTGACTTTTCCCAGCCTCCTGCCTTCACTTACGGCAATTCTCCCCGCATGCTGAGCAACCTGCGTTCGCCGGGATTTATCTCAACGGATCTCTCCGGAATCAAAAATATTCCTATCCACGAAAATATCTCCGCCCAGCTTCGGGGAGAGGCGTTCAATCTCTTTAACCATCCAACGTTCGGACCGCCCGACACTACCTTGGGAGACGGCACAACCGGCATTATAAACAGCCAGGTAAACCTGCCGCGGCAGATACAGGTTGCATTGAAAATTATCTTCTAAGGGAAGGAAGCACCACTTGCGTAAGCTGTCTGTCTTACTGCGCTTCTTTGCTTTGGGAGCAAATCCGGGACAGACGAAAAGTACCCAACGCTCAATGCCCGATGCAACGAAAACCAGCGATCCTCCTATTTTCCTTCATCGAATCCTCCCTCGAAAGAATCGATGAAAGCTTTAGAGAATCGCTGCTTATCGAGAGAATGCCGGTTCTGGCGCGGTTCGCCGTAGCCCCTGGGTGACGTGTCTGAATCTTATCGTTGTACGTTGAAGGGCTGGTAGCCAGCCAGGTTCTACAACACTACTCAAGATAGCTCGGCGTTCCAGGAGCGGAAGCCCCGTGAGGCGCCGCCCCTCATGAACCGGGATGTCGAAAGCATAGTAGACAATGCGCGACTCTGCGGAGCGAAAGTTCTGCAGCATATTAAAACCCGGCCGTCCGTCGGAGCCGAGGGCTACCAACTCTCCATCGATAACCGTCTCATACGGGAGATTCTGCAGGGCCGTCGCAATGTAAGGGAACCTCTGGTTGAGCACATTCTCTCGGCGAGAATAAAGCGTAGTCATACGGCTCTTTCGCACTACCTCAAGCCGATAGCCGTCGAGTTTTATTTCTTATGTGGCGCAGGAAGTTATGTTGCGTGACAGTAGCGGGTCAGCACATCATTGGCGGGTGCGCTTCGAGCGCGCAACATAATATCAACTTTCCTGCCCGAACCGACTTTTTCCGCAGCCTGTTCAGCCCGTACCCTTCCGGGAAAGAAAGACGTACCTCAGGGGCTAAAGAGGGTGTGAGAACCGGAAGAGAAACAGCAGGTCCCTCCGCTACGCTACGCTTCGGTCGGGATGACACATTGTTTGCGAGGAATGCCCAAAAAACGGCCACAGGAATGGATCTCAACAGCCCAACAGAAGTGTCATCCCGACCGGAGCGTAGCGTAGCGGAGGGACCTGCTGTTTCTCTTCCGGTTCTCACACCCTTCCATATAACGATCAGAAAAGAGATGCAGGAATTGCCACCCCGGATTCGGGAACCGTCAATAGGAAAAATGACCTCATCTATTTTTTTCGCCGGCGAACTCTGCCCTGCCGCGAGTAAAGTTCATGAATTTTCCTACCGATATACGCCGAACCGTCATGGTAAAGGCGATTCCGAGGCTCTCTGGTGCGTGGCCCTCCCCGAGTTTAGGGTGCGCCAGCATGGCCTTGATCGCGCTCAAAGTAGCTGGCTCCCGCCAAATGGGCCAACGGAATGAAAATCCAGAGGAGGAAGAAATCCCACCCGGAATCGCCGGGCGCACCCGGCGCCCGCGTGTCTGGGGCGTCACCGGCAAAATCGCCATACCAATTGCGGCCAGGCGGTTGGCTCCGTGCTGCGTTCCTGTCTTGTAGGCTGCATCGGTTCACTACCGTCCATTGCGGAAGCAGCTGTTTCAGAATGTAAACCTATATCGCAAGGGGTTGAGCCGCATCGTTTCCGACCCGCAGATCCTCGGCGGAGACCCGTTTTCAGGGGAACCCGGATTCCCTTGCAGCACATCACGGGATTGTTCCGTAAGGGAGTCAGCGAGGCGGAGATCCGACAGGACTATCCTTCTCTGAGCAACCTCGACCTGGCGTTCGCCTCAATTCACGCTCGCATGAGTCCGCCTCCAGGCCGTCCGCGAAAACCCCTTGCCCTTGGACGTGGAAAGGCCGCATGACTCTGCAGGAGATTTCTTCTCGATGAGCACCTGTCCCCGACGCTGGTGTCGCGTCTGGCAACATTGGGATGTTGTTGAGTAGGGGTGCCACATGTTGGACTCGGCGGTGCGAGTGATCAAGTAGTTTGGCGCTATGCTTACGAAAATGACCTCATTGTGGTTACTACGAACGCGAAGGACTTCCTTGCGCTGCTTGACGTGGAACTTCATCCCGGTCTTATCGTCCTCCGCGAAAGCGGCCTGTCCAGTGAGGAGCAATGGGACAGGATGGAGCCGGTAGTTCAACATCTGCTAAACATAAACGGACCCTGATTTCATGTTGAACAAGGTAATCGAAATTCAAGCACCGCATCGCTTCTCAGTGCGCGAACTCCCCTCTCAGAAGCGCGGCGGATCTTGACCGTGGCCACACAGAACGCATGTCTCAGCGAATTGCTTTCGTAGTGAAATAGGTAGACGGGCGCGGTACCGGTCTTCCTTTAGGGTCATTCCCGTCTGGTCCGGAAAATGCCTTGATCCGGAAAATGCCTCCATCGCCGCATTCCCGTCCTTCTGGAGAGTTTACGCTGCGATCCGGATAAGAAATTAAAGAGGTTCCGTGTACAGGCCACAGTAACGACTATGACATTGAGGAAAGTTTAGATGCTATGACTCGCACACAGGCTTATAATCTCGTCGCCGATACAACTAGGCTGTAAGCAAGATGAGAGAAGGGCGCCATCGTTTTTGGGCGCCGTCGTCTGGACAGGGCTTTTCCCGATCTGGTCCCGGCTATAAGAACCCTCGCCTGACTAAGCTTGCCAAGCATCCTAGCCGGAAACCGGTCGAGGGCGTTGGTACGATCATAACGAATAATGACATGCCGCTTGCTGATACCTTGAGGCTTCGGGAGCAGTTCTTCGAATCGAACTACCCACTGTTGCGCGGACAACCGCCAATGAGATGGATGGCTAGGCTGTTTCTAAGACTCACGAATGATTGGTACCCGAGACTTGTTGATCTTCCAACAGGAACTGGGAAAACGGATGTCGTCACAATCTGGGTTTTGGCGTTGGCGTGGTGCGGCTTGGACAGAACGACGGCGAAACCTGTTCCGCGCCGGTTGGTTTGGGTGGTGAACAGGCGCGTGCTCGTACAACAGGTGTTTCGGCTAGCGGATCGATTACAGGAAAAGCTGAATAACGAGAACACCGACGATTTCCTCGCTGATGTTCGCGCTGGACTGGCACACTTGAGCGGAGATGTGGGCGATCTGTTCCGCGTCGTCCAGCTTCGTGGTCAACTCGTTGACGATCGCGAGTGGTCGGTTGCGCCGTCTGTGCCTCAGCTCATCATAGGCACTGTCGATCAGATTGGCAGCCGACTTCTGTTCCAGGGCTACAGTCTAGGCAAGTGGAGCCGCCCGTTGCAGGCCGCTCTGTTGACCATCGATGCCTGGATCTGCGTAGACGAAGCCCACTTGGTGCCGGCGTTCGTGCTCACGCTGCGTCAACTAGCGGGACTTATCCCCAATCACAGATGTTCTCCAACCTTATCATCGGTTTTTGACGGCCTCCCTTTTTGGACGACGGAACTCTCCGCAACTCCAGCCCTTCCGCCTCCGAAATCGGATTCTATCTTCGGATTGAACGCCGATGACGAAAAAGATCCTCGGCTTTCGGATCGTCTCCTGGCGGCACGAACGCGCCAAGTTACGATCCGGTGGGTCAACGAAGATCAGAAACCTCAGCAGGCGATACAAAAGGCCGCTAGGGATCTCGCAGGTAAGCTGGAGACAGTCGCGGTATTCGTTCGTGAGGCGGCAGTTGCGAATCGGATCTTTACAAGCCTTGAGAAGCAGTTCAAGGGAAGGGTTCTGAAGATCACAGGACGCCTTCGTGGATATGAACGCGACCGTCTCGAAAGGAATGAGATCTTCCAGCGCTTTCGACAAGAGAGTTCCTCTAACGATGCGGCTATGGAAACGGTTTTTCTGGTCGGGACCGCCGCCGCGGAGGTCGGACTTGATGCCGACTCCGCCGCAGTAATCTGCGATTTTGCATCACTGCCAACGCTGCTTCAGCGGCTCGGCCGGCTGGACCGGCGGGGCTGCGTAAGTCGCGCGTTCTATTCCGGCAAAGGGGAAGTGCCAGCAATGACAATCTTCGCGAAAAGAGTGGAGAGCGGGGATGAAGAAGGAGCCGTAAAGCGCGAGATGGCCGAGCGTGACATCCGGAGGCGAGTGCTGAAATTGGCAGAAGCGGCGGCTAGTGAAGAGAACGATGTTTCGGTGCCCCTCTTGATCGGGAAGCACTGGCGCGATGCGCTTTCCAAAGAAACGAATCACGCTGCAACGGAAGACGGCGACGATGATGCCAGAGATCATGCCGAGGCCGCTGAAGAGAATGGAAAGCCCAAAGGCGTTGATGAGCGTGCAATCGTCAGTGCGGCGACTTGGGAAGTGTTGCTGGGGAGGGGGCTGGATCAGAGGCGTATCCGAAGGGGGAATGACG
>DASRRN010000273.1:0-15250 GCA_035695685.1 Acidobacteriaceae bacterium
GACTTGCGCTTTGGGGTCCATTCGCTCCAGTCTCCAGACATCACGCTGCGCATGACCCGCGACGGTGAGCCGGCCGCGGGGGTCGAGCGTCATGCCGTTGGACCCGGGTTCGGGACCGGTAAATGGCACTGAACCCTTGTACCCGCTCGGCTGTAAAAAGACGCTGACGCCATCGCCGGGGGTCCACTTGCGAATGCTGTTGCTGGGAATCTCAGCAAACAGAAGATAGCCCGCCGGTATCCAAACCGGCCCCTCCGTCCATTTAAACCCTGGACCCGTGGCTACTTTTTGCAGTGCAGGCTTGGCGGGAAGGATCATGTCCAGTCCCGGATCCAGCCGCTCCACAGCCATAGGCACGGTGGAGGGCGCTTCGGCAGCATAAGCGCTCCCCGAAGCCTCGTTCGGAAGTCCGTTAGGGTTTGGCAACGTTGCCACCAGTACAGCGCCGATAAATATCGCAGTCAGAATGATTAGCCGGAAAACCTGTCGTTGGATCACTCAATTTTCTCCACTGCCGGTCTGGATGACTCGGAAACAGACGGATGATAACACCCGGCGTGCAGCCTCGGCTCACTGAACGAGCATGATTAACCCGGGTCACTCTTTTTTGACTTCAAGAATCTCGACGGCCTGGGAGCCGGCAAATTGGACCGGCACACCCCGCATCCAGTCGTCTTTGGTGAATGTGCCGAGCTCCTTGTTTGTGACCACGGAGTGCACTTTAAATCTACCGTTCGGTATAAGCGGTAGCTGAAGATTGACCATAGACGTATCCGACTTATTTCGAAAGATCGCGATCACGCCATCACCGGTACGCGACAACCGGGCAAACCCATCCCATGTGGCCGACGAGGGCTGGCGCCAGTCGCCCAGCGGAAAGAAGCTCTGGTTGAGGTCTGTGCTTTTTCTAAGTTGTTTGAACCATTGGATGTGGTCGTGGTACCACTGCTGATCGGCGGTGCTCAACTTCCGCAGATCGCCAAGCAAGAGCGGAGCTGAACCAATGGCCGTTGCAAAGGTTTCCTGGGGGCTCGGTAGATCTGCGTGCAGGTTCCCGATCAGCATGCTTTCCACCGGCATGGAGGGCGCCCGCTGGTAGAGCAGCGTGCGGGCTTGCAGCGTCCCCGCCGCATCGGGCGTTCCATCGCTGACATTGCTCATCCAATCCAGGTCACCGGCCGCCAGGAGTCCCGCGTCGATCACATGCTTCTGACCCCAAAGCTCAAAGGTCAAGTCAAGAAGAACGTCCGGATGCTTTTCATAAACCTTGCTGGTGACGTGGCTGATGCCCTCGTAGATCATGTTCAACGATTCGGCCCAATTACCGTGATAGTGGCCTTTAGCCCAACAACCAGGAGCTTCGCCATACGCATTGAAGATGGTGGTCAAGTCAAGCTTCACGTAAGCCAGATGGAAGCGCTCGATCGCATCGTTGATCCGCTCAGCCGCTGCGTCTTGAAACGGACTGGCCAAACACATCACGACCTTGGAACCAGCCATGGTG
Source organism: Acidobacteriaceae bacterium (assembly GCA_035695685.1). GTDB lineage: Bacteria > Acidobacteriota > Terriglobia > Terriglobales > Acidobacteriaceae > PALSA-350. The sequence goes on from DASRRN010000273.1 coordinate 1,505, forward strand.
CGGGTGAGTTTCGGCTTGCCCGATTCATCGAGGGCTGCCCAGTTTGGGTGTTTCACATAATCCGCGGTCTTAAGTCCGATGGCCGCCAGGGGAATCCATAATCCCAGACGCATGCCTTTGGCTTCCACGGCTTCCCGTATGGGGTCGAGGCCCCCAGGGAAGGCAGTAGTATCAACCGTGTTCTCGCCATATTCCTGTTGCCAACCGTCGTCGATGGTAAAAATGTCCATCCCCATCACCGCAGCCACGTCGATTAATTGCAGCGTGGTTTCGCGATTGATCTTCCTCTCGAATGGTTCCCAGGTGTTGTAAATCCACGGTGTGCCTCTGGCAACAATCTTTCGCCGCAGAACCGAGGACGTGTAAGAGGGAAGTACCCAATGCGGATCGCTAAAACCATCTCCGTTACGAAACGTAAGTAGCGAGACCGCCGCCGTTTTGAATTCCGATCCAGGTGCCAGAGTTCGTTCGAACGGCATCAGGTCGGTGTCGTATAAGACGCCAATGTGCACGCGCCCCGGATCGTACCAGGCATTTATTTCTGTCCGTTTCATGTATCCGGGAACTTCGCTAACAATCGCAAAGCCGTCGCCGGTGCGCGCGTTAGACACAAAAAGGCCCGCATCTTCGGACCGGCCCGTATAAAACGTCTCTCTTGGAATGGCGCCGTACTGAGCGTTCAAAACGGTTTCATTGGAAAGACCTACCGAAGGTGCGATGGCTTCGATATTGAGATGGGAAAGATGCAACGGGGTCGAGCCCGTATTTTTTAATACCAGCCATTTGCGTATTGCAGGATGACCATCATAGACCCGGTAGACAACCGATACCTCAAGGGGAAATGCTTTGCTCTGCAGATGGATGGTGAGCGACTTTCCGTCTGGCAGCGTGCTCTCGTCGGCCTTGAGCAATTGAAACGTCGCCCCCGTCAGGGTCTGCCCATTGCACGCGAACGAAAATTCCAGAGTGGGTGTCCGCGGGGACTTTCCCGGAGAGACGAATTCCGTATGGGTGGTCAGATCGGCAAGCCGTTGTGTCACCAGGCCAGATACAGGGTCGAACGAAACCACCCTCTCAATTCGGTCATTGCCGATGGTCCAGCTTTGGCAGAATGCGCCCAATGCCGAAAGCCACAAAACCACTGCTGTCAAAGCCCTGATTCTCATTGCAGAACGCTCCGCTTAAGCAAACATGAGGTTAAAGAAAACAAGCGCCAACAGGATGCCTGCGGCGGAAAGCAGCAAGGGCAACGGGAGACTAGCAGGTCCCTCCCGGACCCCTGGCGGCCGGTACTCTGGAACCGTGAGCAGGCTTTTTTTCGTCACCAGGCTGACCGTGATGGTGATCACAAAACAAGCCAGCCATCCGACGCCCGCGCCGTAAAAGCTTGCCGTCATATCGCTGCCGTACTTCAATATCCCGTTCTGGTACAGCAGCCAATGCCCGAATGACGCCAATGTGCCGAAGACCAACCCGGTGAGCGCGCCCACCGGCGTAGCCCAACCGGTGAACATCCCCAACAGAAAGGTCGCGAACAGCGGTGCATTGAAGATAGAGAACAGCATCTGGACGTAATCCATCAGATTATTGAAGCGCAACACCACAAAAGATGTGCCGACGCTGAGTACTGTAGCAACAATGGTCGCGATACGCCCAACCCGGAGGTAGTGGACATCACTTCGGCCCTTAGCAAGGTGGGCCTGGTACAGGTCGTAAGTCCACACGGTGTTGAATGCAGAAATGTTGCCCGCCATTCCCGACATAAAACTGGCCAGCACAGCGGTCACTCCCAAGCCCAGCAACCCGTGAGGATAATAGCGCTCTAGCATGGCCGGCAGCGCCAGGTCGAAGCGGCTGGCCAGACCCGCGGGGAGGATGGCCGCCGCTGCGATCCCGGGGACCACCACCAGGAGAGGGAAGAAGAGCTTGACCGCAGCCGCTACCAGCGGAGTGCCCGATGCGGTGGAAACATCCCGCGCAGCCAATCCGCGCTGCACCAGCACGAAATCGGTGCACCAGTAGCCAAAGCTCAATACGAAGCCGAGGCCAAAGATGATCCCCAGGCCATCCATCGTTGCCCCATGCGGATCCACCGCGTGCATGCCGGCCCAGATGTGCGTCGGTTTCCCCCAGCAGTACCGTACCGAGTACCACGCCAGCGGCGCGAACCCAACCACAATCAGGGCGAATTGCAGCACCTCGTTGTACATCGTGGCGCGCAAACCGCCCAGCAGGATATACGCCAGCACAAATACAGCCGCGATCACGGTCGACAGCAAAAAGCTCCATCCAAAAATGACTTGTAGGATCAGCGCCATCGCATACAGACCGACGCCCGACACCAGTATGGTAAGCACTGCAAACGAGAGCGCATTGAAAACACGCGTCGGCTCGCCAAAGCGGACTTTCAGAAATTCCGGCACGCTGCGGACTTTGCTGCGGTAGTAAATCGGCATCATCATCAAGCCCAGAAACAACATGGCGGGAACGGCGCCGATCCAATAGAAATGCACTGCGCGCCAGCCGTATTTCGCGCTGGTGGAGACCATGCCCATCACTTCCAGCGAACCGCAGTTCGCGGCCACAAAGGCAATGCCCGTGATGGCCAGCGGCAGCGACCGCCCGGCTTCAAAGAATTGTTGCGAGGTGTTGTTGCTCTGCCGCAGCCGGAGTCCGATCAGCAGGATGACGAGAAAATAGGCAACCACGATGCCGTAGTCCAGTGCGTTCAAATGAAGTTTTAACAGCGGCGTCTACCTTTCCTTCGGCGCATCCCGCGGCACGTCCCCAAACACCTTAACCATCGCGAACCCGCGTGTAAAGAACCATCGCGAACCGGTGTAACGATGTTGGAAGACGTGACCGCGAACATCTTTGAACAAGTACTTAATCGAGACCGCGCACCTGCCGCTGATCTCGCAGCCCCACAACTCGAAACCAGCGAGTTCTCGATCCCAAACATGCGACCATGGATAATCGTGGTTTCCCATGATCGATAGCGAGGACCGAGTGCTGCGGGATTTTATGCGGATTGACCAGTGAACGGAGCCGCGGTCCCCAAGTCGCATGTCGTTCCGCCATGTGCCCAGGTGGGCGCCGCGCCTGCCGGAGCACCGTGCGCCCCGTTTGACCGCAAGTGGATTCTGATTGCCATCATCTTCGGCTCCGCCCTGGCTTTCATGGACGGCTCGGTGGTCAACGTCGCGCTGCCTACTCTCCAGTCCACCTTCCACGCTACTTCGGCTGCGATTCAATGGGTGGTGCAAAGTTATGCTCTGTTCGGGGCGGCCTTGTTGTTGCTTGGGGGCGCCATCGGGGACCGCTACGGTCGTCGCCGTACATTTCTAATAGGAGTCGCGCTGTTTGCGGTTGCCTCGGCTGCGTGTGCCGCCTCGTATTCTCTTGTTCAGCTCATCGCCGGGCGCGCTATCCAGGGAGTTGGAGCCGCACTGCTGATCCCGCAAGGGCTCTCCATTCTCTCGGCATCTTTTCCAGAAGAGGAACGTGGCCGTGCCATCGGCACCTGGTCGGCGTGGATCACCGTCTTCGCGGCGATTGGCCCGGTAGTCGGCGGATGGCTTATGCAGGCGTGGTCCTGGAGATTGATTTTTCTCCTCAATCTACCCCTCGTCCTGGTGATCATGCTCCTGGCGCCCCGGATACCAGAAAGCCGCGCCCTGGCCGACGGACCGGCACACCCTCCGGCGCACCCTCTTGACCGCCTCGGCGCCACTTTGGCCACGACCAGCTTCGCAGCCATCATCTACGCGCTCTCCTTCGCGCCGCAACTGGGCTGGCGGAATCCCCTCGTAACCTGGCCCGTACTCGGCGGCCTCGTCCTCTTCGCTCTATTCCTGCGCTCCCAATCAAACCGGCCCAATGCGATGATGCCGCTTTCGCTCTTCCGCATCCCACGATTCCTGGCTCCAAACCTGCTCACTTTTCTGTTGTACGGAGCGCTGGGAGGCACGCTCTATGTGATCCCCTTCTATTTGATCCAGGTGCGGCATTACGTGCCAGCAGCGGCAGGCGCTGTATTCCTGCCCCTGATCCTGATTATGTTCTTATTCTCCGCGCGGGTCGGCGCGCTGGTTCCCTGGGTTGGAGAACGGTTCTTGTTATTTCTTGGGGCAGCGCTGGCCGGTACTGGCTTTGCCGCTTTTGCCTGGCTCGATGGTATGCATGGGTATGCACGATCCGTTTTGCCCGCCGTCCTCATCCTTGGCTGCGGAATGACTCTCTGCGTTGCGCCGCTCACCAATGCGGTTATGTCATCAGTCCCTGAGACGCAAACGGGCATCGCGTCCGCCGTCAACAACGCACTTTCCCGGCTTGCCGGGCTGCTGGCGGTGTCTCTCATCGCCTTGTTATTGGCTCACGGATTTGTCGCTAGCCTCAGCGCCGAGCTTGCTGACTCCAGCTTGCCCGTGGAGGCACGTAAACAGATGCTGGCCAACCAGGCTCGCCTGCACGATATTCCCATCCCGGCAGGCCTTCCCCAGCCGCAACGGGTCGAGGCTGCGCGACTGCTCGACCAGGCGTTTCTCGCTGGATTTCACTCTGTCATGCTGGCTTGTGCGATCAGTGCCTGGTGTGGAGGGCTGGGGGTGCTCTTGCTGCTACCTAAGACCAGGCGGCCTTGAACTTTCTCTGTAAACGCGCCCGTTCTGGCTATCGTCTATTGGGGCGGGAAGGCTCAAACCATCTCAACCGTTCAGGAGGAAGTATGAAGTCTTCGCTTGCCCTTCTTGCCGCCCTGGGGCTCTTACCGATGGCCCTGGCACAGACCCCGCCCCACACTCCGCCATCTCCAGCGACGATGGCCCAGCATCAGGTCCAGCGGTATACCACGCTGCTTTCCCTCACTCCCGCTCAAGTCGAACAGGCCACTACCTTCTTTACCACCGAAGCCACGGCCCATCAGAACTCGCGGGCCAGCGAACGTACTGCCCACCAGGCTTTGGACGCGGCCATTAAGGCGAACGATACGGCGACCATCCAGTCGACGGCCAACACCCTGGGCCAAATGGAGGGCGAGATGCTAGCCGCCCACGCCCTTGCCCGGGCCCAGTTCTACGCCATTCTCACCGCCGACCAGAAGACCAAGTTTGGCGAGCTGGAACAAGAGCATATGATGCGTGGCCCAGGCTTTGGAGGGCCGATGCGATAACCCGGCCGGTGTGGGCTAGCGATTTCAGCGTAAACTGCTGCCCAGAAGGCACGTCTATGGAAGCATTGGAGCCGCTTATCTACGCTGGAGAGCTTTCACCCGGACGAGACCGGATGATTGCAGAGCTTGAGGATATAAACACGCTCTGCGCCACCTACCGGCCTCGCATCTATCGCTATGCTCTGCTCTCTCTAAGGGATCCTGACCTGGCGGAAAGTGTGACCCAGGATTGTTTCCTGAAGGCCTATCGGGCGCGCGACGAATTTCGCGGCGATTGCAGCCTCGCCACCTGGCTCACGCGGATCGCGACTAATCTCATTCGCGACACCACGCGTTCGCGGAGGTTTCAATTTTGGAAAATGGCGAGCACCACGGCAGTGGAGGCAGGGACCGTAGCAGACCGCCTCCGTGCCCCAGGGCTTTCCCCGGAGACGGCCCTGGTAGTCAGGGAGGAACTGGTGAAGATTTGGGATAGCGTGGCCACCCTCCCCGGCAAACAGCGCAGCGTCTTTTTGCTGCGTTTTGTGGACGAGATGGAACTGACCGAGATCGCAACCGCGATGGGATTGCATGTGGGGACGGTAAAAAGCCACCTGCACCGCGCGCTCGCGGCGGTACGCAAGGCGATGGAGAAAACGAGATGAAAACCTACCATCTGTCAGCTTGGGAGCAGGAGGATTACGTCCTGAATCAAGGGACGGAACAGCAGAGTCCGCAGGTGCTTCGCCACCTTGCCGAATGCGCCGGATGCCGGTCCGCGGTGGCGCGGCTGGAGCATGGCGTGGACGTCTTCCGCAGCGCGGCCGTGGAATGGAGCTCGGAGTGTCTGGCAACCCGTCCGCAACAACACCTATCGGTCTCGATGAGAAGGCTCCCCGCTGTCGCCATGCGATGGGCCATCGCCGCTATCATCCCCTTGGTGCTACTCGTGCTCGCGTTCCTTCCGTTCCATTTGACGAGTCCGCGGGTTGCCCATCCGGCTTTGCAACCCAGCGACGATGCGTTGCTGGAGGAAGTGGATGAACAAGTCTCGGAGGCCGTTCCCTCGTCCATGGAGTCGCTGACCTACTTGGTGTCGACACAGAGCAGCGCAGGCTCGGCTGCCGCTGCACCAGGAAGCAAACACATTGTCCAGACCAACTAGGAACGACATAGCGGTGGGATTGCTTGCGGTCACCCTGGCGATAGCTCTGGGATCCGGCGCTGCACTGTGCCAGGAACCAGCCCCGCCGCCAAACGGACCGGGTCAGGGGATGGGACCACCCCCAATGGAAGGCCGTCGTCCCCCCATGGAGCGGGCGTTTCACCTGGGCCCCCGCGGGCGCTGGTGGAACAATCCCGAGTTGGTGCAAAAGCTCGGCCTTACCTCAGACCAGCAAAAGAGAATGGAGGCGGTCTTCGAGCAGAGCCGTCCCAGCCTTATGGATCTTAGCGCCGCCGTGCGCAAAGAGGAGATGGCGATGGAGCCCCTGCTTGCGGCTGATCAGCCGGACGAGGGCAAGATCCTGGCCCAGGTCGACCACGTGGCGCAGGCGCGAGCAGAACTGGAAAAAGCAAACGCCCGCATGCTCCTCGGCTTGCGGAGAGTGCTTACCGCGGAACAATGGAAAACGCTCCGGGCAGACGAGCCCCACGGCCACTATCCCCGCTTCGGTCCGGGGCCACGAGGCGACGCCACTCCGAACCCGCAGTAGTTTTCGGGGATTTCCACTTACCCACCACTTTCGCTAACACCCAAATCCAGCGGCGACAGCAACCCGCGACCCGGGGTGCCCCACAATGCCATGCGATTTCCCTCGCCGGCCAGTGAGGAAGCAGCCGCCAGCCGGGCTTTTCCCATGGCTTGCGGAGAGAAGCGGGTCAGGATCGGAAAAGGTTTCAGGTTAGAACTGACGATATTCGCCATTTATTCGCCAATGCCACCGAGCTTACTCGGTCCGAGGACGGGTCAAGGCCGAGACCTGAAGAGGCGCGGGGAAGGGAGATTATCCAATTCATTCTGACTGTTGAGTGTACGGGACGCCAGTCCTGGATTTGCATGGACTTTGGAGAATGGGTGAGGATACCTAGGGCTGCGTCGCGGGTTCTTCATCAGCCCCTCCGGCTGTGAGTTTGGAGCCCGTGGAGGCTGAACGATTTATGAATGGCGCCTGAACAGGCTGCGGAAAACTCAATGCTGGTAGCTGCGGGCCGGTAGGCACGGGCTTTACGCCCGTACATAAACCCGGCAAATCGTCTGGCCTTTAGAAGGCCATGGGGTACGTTCTTTATCTCGTTTCCGAAGAAACCGTCCATTTTTCAGCAGGCTCTGAAGGCCCGGGTAGGGCGCAATGTCCAATCGCCGGTTATTGAGTTTAGCCGAGAGATATTGATGGTAAGGCTATTTTGTATGTGCTACAGGAGGAGGAACAATGAGGAGTAAGCATCGGGTTCAGCATGCCGTTGCTTTATTGAATAGCGGGTCCTTCCCCTTCCGAAGTCCCATTCACATACCGCGCAAGCTCCACTCGATTGGAGATCCCCAGTTTTTCGAAAACGTGAAACAAAGAGTTTTTTACTGTACTCTCGCTGATTTTAAGCACGTGCGACACCTCCCGATTGCTCATACCCAGTGCCACTAGCCTGGATATCTCCTCTTCGCGAGGGCTGAGCAGGGTTCTTCCCGTAACATCCGTCACTCGCAAGCTAGGCTTAACTAACCCTTCGAGAATGATTCCAAGGTCGCCTCCTCGCAACCACACTTCACCTTGGCGAACCCGACTGATACATTTGGCGAGCTGAGACAGGGTCTCATCGCCGTATACAATCCCTCTAGCGCCTGTTCGGAATGCCTCGATCACACGGTCGCTACGCCCTTCCTTCGATAGGAAAACAAACGGTAGCCCACTGAATCGCGCGCGCAAGCGCTTCGCAACGGAAATGGCGTTGCCGCTCATACTGCTGTCCGAGATGATCACTACCCAGTCTGGATCGGGCGTGAGCAACTCGATCAACGACTCCAGGTCATTTACGGACCTTATCTCAAATCCTAGTCGAAGGCTTTCCAAACCGGCCGTCAGCAGCTCGCACTGCAAAACGCTGCTGTCATAAACGACGACTCTGGCAGGAACGGTCAGCATAGGCAGTCACCCGGTCGGTTTTGATTTAAACCTAAACTTCAATAGAGGGAGTGATGCCACAAGCAAGAGCTCGTATGCCCGACGCGGGAGTCTTCTACCCGATTCCTCGCCACTTATCGTCAACCAAGTTCTCGCTCGCCTCGTTATGACTCTACAACAGCATCCCTCAAATCAAGCACGCTTTCTGGTTCACCTTCAACACATAACTTTAGTACCCATCGCGGTCATTACCCATATCTTGCGGTAAGCGCCATTTCATAGTGCTTACGCGCCACTTATGCTCGTGAAGCTCAGGAACACGCGCTGTGAGGATCCGCCCAGCCTTAAGATGCAGGCCCCAATCTGGGTCACCTTACTCGGTGTTACTCAGGGACTGATTTGCTGGAAAACTACGCCGGGCCCATTCTCTCGGAACAAAAGTTCAGCCTGCACCGGGAGATTAGTTCTATTGCCTGCGACAAGGACTCCCGTTAGGGTGTGCTTCAGATCCTTCGGTTCACCTCGCAAAGGATTCCTGAAACTCTTTGTCGCCTGTCATGCTATTTACCATTTTCTAAAGGGCCAACAACTCCCCCAATGCGAAAGCCACCATGTGGCTCACAGGGCGAAGCTATGTACCGTAGTCAAGAACAGAATATCGACGTCACATCCGAAAGCTCGTGCAGTTCGACCGTCGCATGGTATGCGCTGCAGACGCGCTACCAGTGTGAGAAAAGGGTTGATGCGGCCTTGCGCGATGAAGGCTTCGAGTCCTTCGCGCCGATGCAGCTGGAGCAGCGGCGATGGAGCGACCGCACTAAGCGAGTGGAGTCGCCGCTCTTCCCGGGTTACACATTTGTACGTATGGAAGCGGAGTCCAGATCGCTCATCAAAGTATTGCGTCTGCCTGGAGTAGTGCGGTTCGTGACGGCTTGGGGCGACCCCATCGCCGTGCCGAATGCGGAGATTGAAACCGTTCGGGTCTTAATTCAGAGCAACACCAGCTACGAGCGGGGACCTTTCCCAGCAGTGGGCGAGAGGGTCAGGATCCACGGCGGCTGCCTGGAGGGCGTGGAAGGAATCCTGACCGCGCAGACAGGCCGCGGCGAGATCGTAGTCTCGATCGGCGCGATCCAGAGATCGATGAAAATTCCGTTGGGCGGCTATCAGGTCGAGCGCCTGTCCTAAATGCAATTGCTCAGCGCGCCGCGCCGGCGTTGCTGCCGCCAATCCTTCGGCCGGTTAGATCCATGTCAGAGGAATGCCCCAGCGTTGCCAGCTAGAGAAGTTGCAAGCTCAATGTGGAGCCCAAGAGGTTGAGTGTAATTCCATCAACCGTAATGCTCCCAGACGGATCAACGGCCCCGCTCACGACGTCCGGCGCAGTATGTGTCTGGTGATCGAGTATGGAACGTCCACTCACAGAGACGCATGCGCCCACCACTGCGATGCCGCGCGACTTGCCCTGGTGCGTTCACCCGCAGTTCGGGCTGGTGGGGATGCTTGACGCGGCAAGACCACCATCACCGGTATTCCGGGACTTATAACCGAATACTGTCGCGTTTTCGAGGTTCTCGAAGTGCAGCCCGTCCGCCGTGCTGACGAACATTACCCTGCACTTAGCGGGTTGAGCAAACTTGGCCCACCAATCGTGATCTCTAACGCTTAAGACAAGGGGATAAGAAATGAAATGGATTTCTGTTTTCTTCCTGTCCGGAAGCTGGCTTCTTCTTTCATCGCTGACTGCAGTCAGTCTGTATGCAGTTACAGCCGCCCCCGCGGACTTGCCAACCGCCAAGAATCCCGCAGCTGCCGGCAGCGATGGAGAGTACCTTCTCGGCCCTCAGGACTCGCTGTTCATCCGTGTTGCGGATGAGAGCGAAATCCCAGCCGGCCCGTATGCAATCGATCTACGCGGGAATCTCGCGCTTCCGGAACTAGGCACGGTGCATGCAGCCGGTATCACTGTCGGCCAGCTCACAGACGAACTTACTGAGCGATTGAAGAGTATTCTCCAACAGCCCATCGTGACCGTATCCGTTGCGGAATACCACAGTCAGCGCGTATCGGTTCTTGGTGCGGTTGCTTCACCCGGCGTACATCAAATTCAAGGGCGGAAGACTTTGTTTGAAGTCATATCCGAGGCCGGCGGACTAAGACAGGATGCAGGCGACACGATCGATATCACTCGCGAAAAGAAGTGGGGTCCCATCCCGTTGCCAAACGTCAAGGTTGACCCGACTGGCCGATACAGCGTGGCCGAGCTCAACGTACAAGCCGTCATGAACGCCCGTGATCCGGCGGAGAACATCGCCATCAAGCCCGACGACGTGATCACGGTTCCCAAAGCTCAGCTGGTATACGTGATCGGAGCCGTCAACCGCGCCGGCGGTTTTGCTCTGACAGAACGGCAAAGCATGACGGTGCTCCAGGCGCTCGCCCTGGCCGAAGGTCTGGGGAGGACGGCCAGCGCCAAGCACGCTCGAATACTACGGGCTTCCACCGGCTCGGCTCCTCGTACAGAGAGTGCAATCGATCTCCGCGAGATTATGGAGGGTAGGGCGCCAGACGCGCCTTTAGAGCCTGAAGACATCCTCTTTATCCCAAATAGCGCGGCTAAGTCAGCATCCTTTCGGGCACTGGATGCGCTCATCGCAACCGGTAGCGGAGTCGCTATCTACCATCCCTTTTAGGACGAAATCATGGATCAGAGCACTTACCCTCGTGTACGCCCCGCGCCGCCAATCGATCTCGCCTTCGAAGCGGGGGCGGCCTCTTTTGTAACCTCAACACGCCGGCTGCATTTTCCGGCAGAGGAAACCGCCGGGGGCTTATCCGAGCTTTGGGTTGTTCTTATGCGGCATCGTGGTGTGCTCACTGCGGCGGCATTGCTTGGCATCCTGCTTGGCGTCGGATTGTCGCTCTTAAAAAAACCGCTGTATCACGCCCGCACCGCTCTCGAAATTCAAAATCCAAACCCTGATCTCCTAAATACAAGGCAGATTAACCCGGTGGGAGAGGAACCGCAGACAGACAACGGGGTGAGCGACATCACGACACAGATCGAGATCATTCAGAGTGATCAGCTCTTGGACCGGGTATTCAGCAGATTAAGGGCTCAGGGAAAGATCGCTCCTTTAGTGCGTCAAATAGAGGAAAGCACCTCGCTTATTCATAGGCTAATTCACGGATCCAAGTTCTCAGCAGATGATCTAGACTACGCAATGCGTCAGCAAGTGGAAGACAACTTGCTTGTCAAGCAAATTGGGGCTACGAAGGCGGTTGAAATCCTTTATACCTCGACGGACCCGAAGTTTGGCGCGACCTTCGTGAATACGGTCGCCAACGAATACATTGAGTCCACTTTGGAAGATCGTGTAAACAAGGGGAAACAAACGGAAGAATGGCTTTCCGGTCAACTGGAGGAAATGCGAGCGCGGCTCCAGGAATCGGAGAATGCGCTTCAGGCGTACGCCACTGGTTCTGGGTTGCTCTTCGCAACAACGTCGGGGGATTCTGCGGGAAGTAGCGACATCTCCGGAAGCAAACTTAGCCAACTTCAGGCGGAGCTCTCAGCGGCTGAAAACGATCGTGTCACGGCGCAATCTCACTACGAGACGGCCATGTCAGCAAAGCCGGCTAATCTCCCTGACGTGCTCAACGATCCGCTGCTGCGAGACCTTCAAAACAAGCTTACCGATCTGCGGCGTCAACGGGCGGAACTTTTGACGACCTACACGGAGAAGAACGAACGGTTACACAAGATTGAAGCTCAACTCGCCCCGCTTGAGTACGCCTATTCCGAGCAGCGCAATGCGATCCTCAACCGGATCCATGAAGAATATGCGACAGCCCGTCGCCGGGAAAACCTGCTAAGAGGCAGCTATCAGCAACAGACAAACATCGTTATCGATAAGACGAACAAGAGTATCCAGTACGGCATCCTTAAACACCAGGTCGATTCTAACCAGCAGCTCTACAATTCCATGCTTGAGCAGGTAAAGCGCGCCGGCATCGCTTCGACAATCCATGCCAGCAATATCCAGGTCTTCGACCCTGCTAAACCGGCTCGGAGGCCCTTCGCGCCGAACATTCTTCTGAACGCAGGCTTGGGACTCGCCGGAGGTCTACTGGCGGGTGTCCTGTTCGCGTTTTTCTCTGACCCGGGAAAAAAGGCCTTGCACGGCGCCGGGGAATTTCCCTGTAAGACGGGGCTACGGGAACTTGGGGTGATCCCGAACGGCTGGGCCGAGCTCCATGGAACCGTGCGCCGCCACTCACTGACTGGAGTGAGAGCGGTAGGTGCGTCAAGCTCCCCTTTAGGGCTGCTTGACAGAAACTCCATAGAGTTGGTTACGTGGTCGCGAAAACCGAGTTTCATTGCGGAATCCTTCCGCGCTCTGGTCACTTCCATTCTGTTCGCCGATGAGCATGGCAGCTGCCCGCAAACCATAGTCCTAAGCAGCGCCAATCCCATGGAAGGCAAGACTACGCTGTCCTGCAATCTTGCAATCGCGATGGCTGAGGTAAAAAAGCGAGTCTTGCTGATTGATGGTGACCTTAGAAACCCACGAATCCACAAGGTCTTCGACGACTTGGATAACGGTTCCGGTCTAAGCACGGCCTTGAGCCGCCAACTATTTAGTGGCCTATCGGATCTCCAGATCTGGCCCACATTTGTCCCGGGCCTCTTTGTGCTGCCGAGTGGTCCTCCAACTGCTGCTGCGGCAAACCCCTTCCACTCTCCGCATCTGATCGAGATCCTGAGCACGCTCCGCAAGGAGTTCGACACCATCATCATTGATACGCCTCCCTGTCTCCTTGCCACGGATGCACGTGTCATCGGACGCTTGTCGGATGCGGTGATCCTGGTTGTACGAGCCCGCCAGACCCGTTGGGAGGAAGGGCAGACTGCGCTCCGGCAATTTGAACAGGATCGAACACGTGTTCTGGGTACTGTGCTCAACGATCTTAAGAAGCCTCTCCGCGACTACGCATACTATCGGGCCTCGTCGTAAGCCTCTCTCTTATCCCGCCATGACCACGTGCCTACAGGATGCAAACAGGGGGAGAATGCGTCTCTTTACCAGACTATTTCCGGGCCTTAAAGTCTCAACGGACCAGGGTCGTCGTGATGTTCGTGCCCTTATGACAGCAGTGGCCGGCATTTCTTACCGGCTCGTGGATGCCTCGTTGAAGCTGATGATTATTCCCCTGGCCACGCATCTGCTGGGGATAGAAAAGTATGGTATCTGGTTAACCGCGAACTCCATCCTAAGCCTGTTGATGGTCTCCGACTTCGGCATCGGGTCTGGGTTGATCAATCTGGTTGGAGGGGCCGCGGCCAGGGGGGATACGCGCAGCGTCCGCTCCTTCACAGCCACGGCGTACATTGCTTTCAGTGTTCTTGCGCTGTTCCTCATAATTGCTGTTGGAGGCCTGTCAAGAGCGGCTATTCTTCCCCATTGGTTGGGCATC
>DASRRN010000274.1:0-6157 GCA_035695685.1 Acidobacteriaceae bacterium
GCGGTTTAACAATTGGTGTAGACCGAACCCGGATTTCCTGTGGAGGTTGGTGGAACCACCGAACCGCATGCGACTTTCTTCGAAGAAAGTCGCACATACTGGTTCCCGGCCAGTGCTGCGCTGCAGGAAATCCGGGAAGCAAAGGACCTTTTCGTGGTTTTCTCCCAGGAAAACCACTCCTCGCGGCCATTTGTCGGGCCACAGTAATTGTTAAACCGCTCTAGACACGAAGCTCCCTGCGGGCTGTCTCCGCGATGCGTGGCAGATCGGATGAGGTCAGTACCCGGATGGTGTGTTCTTCCATGATTTCCACTCCAAACCGGTATTGAGCGATCCGGTCTTCGTTCGGCTCGTCTCCATCCCCATGGCGAATGGGTTCTACGATTGCGGTCAGTTCCAGGTCCGCCTTGTCCACTCGCTTCACCCCAGCGATCAGACCAAAGGCACTGAACGCCAGCAGCTTGGCATCGTCCGCGTCGTTTTCGAGCGAGATCGCCTGGAACATGCGCACCACCCCGTTGGGTCGATAGCCGCAATCGATGCGCAGCGGATCGCCCGGCTTGGTGTAGGGGGCGGCCGCGATCTGCTTGCGCATCAGCGTCCATACCCCTGCTTCTTCAAAGCGTGCGCGCATGGCCGCGTGCAGGGCTGAGCGGCCGCTCCGCCGCTGGCTTCGTTCCCGCCGCGGAGTATCGACATAGCGGCGCATCAGGTCTTCAAGACCAGCCAGAAAGCTCTCCGCCAGGTAAGCCTTTCTCTCGGTGATCTGTATCCCGTTGGAAAGCGACGACTCGAGCAGCGCCACAATGGGTTCTGGATGGTTGCTTGGCTGGGCCCGCAACCGCTGCCCTACCTCGATCTCCAGCGCTTCGAGCATCTGCGTGTCCGCGTCCGGATCGAGGCAACGGACCCGTCCCCAATCGCGGGTAAACCGCAGCATGCTCTGCTCTCCCTCGGCGCGGACCAGTACGCCGATATTGACAAACTCGTTCTTCACCGGATCCGGCACATAACGGATGAGTTGGAACTCGCATTGTTTGCGTTCCGTCATCCCTCACCCCACTCCCGAACCCTGCCCACTATCTTGCACCCACTTCTCTCCCCCCACTCTTCCCCCGACTCCCTTTTCTCCTCCTCCTCCCCAATTCGGAAATGGCCGGCGCCCCGATTCCCCAAATCCCACGATCAATTCCCGGACGCGCCCACGGCGGGCCAGCAACCGTTCGAGCAGGACTTCGAGCGCGCTCAGATCACCCCCGTACCACTCCGGCGGAATGATCTCCGCAATGGCCCACGCCGTATCCGGGGACAGGCTCTCGATGCGGCTGAGCCAGGGTTCAAAGCTCGCCCAACCCGTGACCCCGCGATAGACAGTGTTTTCGGCGAAAACCCCGCCCAGGCTGGCGTCGATAAATTTCCAGTCCCCGGCATGAAAACAATATCCCTGATCGATAAAGGTAGCGTTGTAGCGGCGTTCCCGCCGATTTTTCTGAAAGACGGCCTGCCGTCCGTTGATGTTGCAGGTCCATTTGTCCAGCGCCAGGATACCGGCGAACTCGGCCAGGTTGCGCACCTCCAGGAGCTGTTCCTCGGGTAGGTAGTCGACCGTTTGTCCCGGCATCAGCCCTCCCACCCAGCGCGAGGCGAAGTGTAGGCCGGCCTGGCATCTCTGGGCTCCTCCACGCTGCTCGATCGTCAGCTCCGGTGTGTTTTGAATCAGCCACTCGCTTACCTCGATGACCTCCGCCGCCGGAACGGCCAGTCCAATCGCGGCCGCCAGCCGGGTGGCCAGGAGCTCGTTGGCCAGTACCCGGATATGTTGCGGGTTGTTGCGGAATTTGACCACGTAAAGATTATTGTCGGATGCGAGCACGAGATGGCTTTGCGCTCCGCCCCGCATGCGTCGAATCTGCTGGATCGCGGTCACCGCCACCGAAGTCACCTTTGCGCCCGTCCGGCCGCTGCAAGTAGCAGCATACCCGAACCCCCTCACCGGGCGGCCGCAAGCGTCGCGGCGCCGGCTTCTGGTAGCATCGCCACGGAGGAAGTACATGGAACAGGCTCTCACCACCCCGAATGGCTCGCGCCGCAATGAAGATATCGCGTTGGATTTATTGAAATTTGTCGCTGCGTCGACGGGGATCATCAAAGCCACTTCGGCCGCCGCTGGCTTTGTCGCCGCCTCCGGCGCCAAGCCCGAGGATCAAGTGAATCAGTTACTCGCGCTCTACACCAAATGTCTCGGTGTGGTTCAGGGCAAATAATCCAATCGCTATGGCAGACAGTAAAGACGGTCAACCGGTTCGCGTCTGGTATATCGAGCGCAACCGCTGTCAGCGCGGCTTCCCCGCAGGAAAAGCCGCGTTTCGCCACGTTCGCCTGTGCCCATGAGCAGCGGAAAGACTCTGAGCGTTGCCGTCTTCGGTGCCGGAAACTTTGGCCGAAATCATCTCCGCATCTACCGTCAACTGGAACAGTCCGGCGCCGGAGTTCGTCTGGCTGCGATTGTGGATAACGATCCTGGCACGGCCGGGAAGCTACGCGAAGAGGAAGGTCTAACTGTCTTTTCGTCACCGGAAGAATGCCTGCAGGCGTGCCGCGAAGGCAGACTGCATTTAGATGCGGTTTCCATCTGCGTGCCCACCTCTGCGCATTATTCCGTGGCCTCCCAGGCCTTGGCTCACGGCCTCGATGTCCTCTTGGAAAAGCCCATTGCCGTAACTCTGGCTGAGGCTGATGCCTTGGTGGAACAAGCGCTCGCCAGCCGGCAGATCCTGCAGGTAGGCCTGCTGGAACGTTTCAACCCTGCGGTCACTGCTGCCCAGTCACTGGTCAACGGGCCAATGTTTTTCGAAGCCCACCGTCTCAGCGTCTTCCATCGCCGCGCTCTGGACGTCGACGTGGTTTTGGACCTGATGATCCACGATCTGGACATCGTTCTGAGCCTGGTGCGCTCCCCGGTGGAGCAGCTTCACGCCGTCGGGCTGAGGATTTTATCTTCCCAGGTGGACATTGCCAACGTTCGCCTTGAGTTTGCTTCCGGCGCTGTGGCCAACTTTACCGCCAGCCGGGTCAGTACCGAGACGGTGCGCAAGCTCCGCTTCTTCCAGCCTCACCAGTATCTCTCCATCGACTATGCCCGCCAGGATCTGCTCATCATCAATGTGGCTCCAGGTGACAACGGAAATGCCGCTCTCGCTGTCAGTAAGCCGGTCGTGCAGGGCGGAGAGCCTCTGCTGTTAGAGATCAACGCATTCCTGGATGCGGTCAGAACCCGCACCCCGCCTCGGGTAACCGCGCAGCAGGCCCGCGATGTGCTGGCCCTGGCCCTCGAGATCACCCAGGCGATTCAGGCCCACGCGACCCGGGCCGGCCTGGTCTAGAGCGACTCCCTCAGGCTAGGGCATCTTCTCCACTTTATAGCCTGTGGGTACCTTCTCTTGGAACTGGTTATCCGGCAACGGTATATTGAAGGTGACCTTCTCGACCGTAAGCGTGATGCGATATTCATCGAGCGGCCGGTTGATGGCAATGGTGGTAGGGAACTGGATCCCGTGGAAGTCCTGGTAAGGCCCGTAAAGCACCTGTGTTTCCCGGGTGCCCTCGCTGTTATAGATATCCTGCTCCGTGGGCATCAGGTCGATTCGGCTGAAGTGGATAACCCGCAGTGGCTTGTCCACCTGAGGTAGCCCGGGCGGGGAGTCCGTCCGCCCGGGGTTCAATACCGTCAGCTCGTACTGCGGCGTCTCGATCAACTGCTTGGTCTTCACGTCCAGCTTGGTGGAGCTGGAATTGGTCAGAGAGACAATCCGATCGGACGCGATCTGTTCGATCACGATGGAATCAAGAAAGATGCCGGGGCGTAAATTCTCCAGCGGATTGGCCGCCGGCTTGGTAACGGCGGTGCTCCCTTGAATTGCCCGGTTCCTGGGAGGTATCAGCAAGGTGAAAGTGTGGCCATTGCTGGCCAGGTCAAATGCATGGGTGCGCAAAACCGGCACCAGCCCCAGGACGCGCAACATCTGCGGCTTGCGGAACAGAATAAACCCATGAACGGAGGTGTAGTCCGTCTGCTGGCCTTTATGGGCGCCACCCACCGAGGCTGCAAAATCCACTGTCGCGGTCAAGGAGTTTACCTGGTCGTACCGGTGGTTGACGGCCTCCACCAACTGCACTGCATCGGCATTGAGGGCTACGCCGGCCAACGTGGGCTGCTGAAGCTTGCGGGTGTGGCTCAGGCATCCGGTAAAAACCGGAACCGCCAGCGCCAAAAGCTTCAACCAATCTCTCCGCATCCAATTCAACTCAGGAACTGCGAGTATAGAGCAACCGCACCGTTGCGGCCCTCAATGGGCCCCCTGCAAATCTTTAAGGCCCTGCCGGTACGCGGTCACATTCCGTTGATGTTCTCCGAGCGTGGCCGCGAAGCGCGAGTGGCCTGCGGCTCTTGGATCCGCGACAAAATAGAGGAAGTCGCTGTCTGCCGGGTGCATGGCCGCCTGCAGAGAAGCGGTCCCCGGGCTACAGATCGGGCCCGGCGGCAGACCGGCATGACGATAGGTGTTGTAGGCCGAGTCCCGCTTCAAATCCGACTGGTAAATCGTTCCCCGGTAATGGTTCTCCAGCATCGCGGCGTAAATCACCGTGGGGTCGGTCATCAGGGGCATATCCTTGGCCAGACGGTTCTGCAGCACACTCGCGACCAGGGGCCGGTCTTGCGCCACCGGAGTTTCTTTTTCCACCAGCGACGCCAGCGTCACCACCCGGTGGTAGTCACCGTCTAAACCGATCGCGGTGCCGTTCTGCCGGAAGCGCTTTACCATCGCGGCCAGGATCTGGCTCGCGGGCAACCGCCGCTGAAAACGGTAGGTATCCGGGAAGAGATAGCCCTCGAGGTTTTTTGCTTCCGGGTCGAGGTCCGCAATCAAAGCCACGTTCTTGCTGGCCGCCACCAAAAAGCTTTCTTTCGAGCCCAGTTGGGCGTCCTGGACGGCCTGCGCGATGTCGAATAGATTGAATCCTTCAGGAATCGTCACTGTGCGGGTATAGACATCGCCCCGCACGATGCGGTTGTAGACCGCGGGCAGCGTCGCCGGCTGTACAAATTGATATTCTCCCGCCTTCAGGGTGCCCCCGCGCACCACATGCCAAAGATCAAAGGCGTATCGGCTGCGGATAATGCCATGCTCCGCAAGCAGTGCCCCAATGGCTCGTGTGCGCATGCCCGGAGTTACTTCGACAATCGTCTCCCCTGCCGGGCTGGCCGGCTGAACCAGGTTCAGATAGGCGAACGGGACGGTGAGCAGAACCAGAACCAAAAGAACTACCAGAAAACGTCGCACAAGCGGGACCTTGGTGGATTGGATTCTTCACATGGATTTTATGATGCGATTCTCTTGTTCGCTCAGAAATGCACCACAGTTAGAGCAGTTTCGGAATTGGTGTAGACCGAAGCGATAGGCCCTTACGTGGTTTTCTCCCAAAGAAAACCACACATCGCGATCTTTATCAGACCACAGTAATTCCGAAACTGCTTTAGAGCAGTTGATTGGGGTAAGATCCGCAAAGGCTCACCCAACCTATGAATCAATTGGACTGAATCAATTGGACCAGGCGCTGGAACGACCGCCCTCAGGTCGCATTTTGGGTCTCGATGTCGGCGACCGCCGTGTCGGCGTCGCCGTCTCCGACGAGCTTGGGCTCACCGCGCAACCAGTGCTCACCTTGGTGCGTAAGAACCGGCGACAGGATCTTGGCTCTCTGGCCCGGCTGGTGCGCAAGTATGGATGTACCCAGCTGGTGGTCGGCAACCCGTTGTATATGTCAGGGGACGTCAGTCCCCAGGCGCTCAAGGCTCAGGACTTTGCCCACGCCCTGCAGGCCCAGACTGGGGTCGAACTGACGCTATGGGACGAAAGGCTCTCGACCACCGAAGCGCATCGTCATCTGGATGCCGCCGGTCGCGTGCCAGGAGATCGGCGTGCCGTGATCGACCAGGTGGCCGCCGTACTTATCTTGCAGAGTTTTCTTGACTCCCGTCGTTCACGAGTGGGTGACTGAGCGTCAACCGTCCGTCGTATAATCGTCTTTTGCTGTTAGCGATGTGCCCATCTAGCGGGGGCGGTCGCGGGTGGCGCACCCGCGTTAGTGAATCACA
>DASRRN010000275.1:0-15940 GCA_035695685.1 Acidobacteriaceae bacterium
GCTATGACACCGGAGGCCATGCGAGCCCGTCTGGTGCAGCGGCTCGAGGACAACCGGGGACTGGCGCCAGAGATTGCCAACTATGCGGTCGATACCTGGTCTTACGCGCTCGGAGTAGGCCTGGGACGCAGCTCTGACCGCGTACAGGACCTGCCCGCCGCGAACTCGAACGGTTTTGCCAGCGGCGCAACGGCTGCCGAACGCGCGGCGGCGGATCGCCCCGCAGGGTCACTCCCGTCCGCGGCCCCCGTGATGCCCCCAGTTGTGGTCAAAGGCGGCATGAGCAATCAGAACAAGGCGGTCGTGGGCGGCGTGGGTCTGGTAGCGGTTGTCGCAGTTGCCTTTGCCCTGCTGCACCATCCCCAGCCAGTCGCCCCACCAACCAGCAATGTTCCCCCTGCTCAAAATGGGCAAAACGGACAAAATCCGAAGCCGCCTGTACAGGACGGGCAGACGGGGCAGACCAATACGCCACCGGCGCAGGACAGCCAGAACAAGCCCAACCCCGGGCAAACCAGCCAGTCAGGCACGAGCTCGGACGTGAATCACGTGAGTGCGAACACCTCCCAGCAGACAAAACTATCCCCAGTGACGCCGGGTGCTTCGGTGGCGGTGCGCCTCGATAGCGACTTCAATTCCGACACTTCCACCGTTGGCGAACTTCTTCCGGCAACGGTGGTCACTCCGTTGACCAGCGACGGCAATGTAGTCGTGCAGCGAGGATCGAGCGCGCAACTAAAAGTCGTGAAGATCGACAAGAGCGGCAAGATCTCGGGTAAGTCGCACGTGGAGTTCGCCCTGGTAGGGTTGACCGCGCACGGCAAACTGATGCGCATTTCCGGCTCCTCCAAAGCGGTTGACGGACCATCGCAAGGCGTACGGACAGCGGAGAGAACCGGCATCGGTACTGCCGCGGGGGCTGCCATCGGCGCTATCACCGGTCACCTGTTCCATCACGCCGGCGCGGGCGCCGCGGCCGGTGCGGGTGCAGGGGGAGCCACCGGTGCACTTACCTCACACCCGGCGCCAGTAAAGGTCAGTGCCGAGACTGTGCTTCAGTTTCGCTTGACCAAGGGCATCCCGACAGGGTCTTGATTAGGATGGCGGGAGGAAAGTCTCCGGACGAAGGGCACGGCATATGGCCTTCAGAGTGCGTGAGAACCGGAAAGCGTAGACTCCACTCCGCGACGCTCTGCTCTGGGGAAAGCGCTGCCCTCAGGGGCTAAAGCCCATCGTTTTGTTTCCTGTATGTACGGGCTGAAGCCCGTACCCTTCAGGGAAAGAAAGGCGTACCGCAGGGCCTAAAGGCCGGATGGTTTATGTACGGGCTGAAGCCCGTACTTACCAGCCCGTACTTACCCTCCCGTACCTTCAGCATTGAGGTTTTTCCGCAGCCTGTAAAGCCCGCTGAGGTACGGTTGTCACAGAGCAGTTCCATGCAGAGGAAGCATGGAGAAATGTAAGCCCTCTCCGGCCAAGGGTCGGTGCGGCAAGGTTAAAGATAGGCCCTCCGTCCAAAGCGTATTCTTTTTTGTATGGGTGTCAGTTACTAAAGCCATGCCCTTCGCTTTATTTCCGGCCAGACTAACGGGAGAATAGATGATATGGCGGTGCGACCCGGTGGAGAGTATGCAGGCAGACCCCTCCACGTAATCTGGCTGCTGGATTGTTCAGGATCCATGGCCATCAGCGGCAAGATCGAGGCGTTGAATAATGCCATTCGCGAAGTTGTGCCTGCAATGCGCAAGGCAGCGGAGGGCAATCCCGAGGTTCAGTTCTACGTGCGCGTGATTCGCTTTTCGAGCGGAGCCACGTGGCATATCGCCCAACCCACATTGCTCAACGACTTCAAGTGGGTTGATCTGCATGCGGAAGGAGAAACCGACCTGGGCCAGGCATTTGCCCTGCTGGCCGAAGAAATGAGCAAGATGCCGGCAGAGGCACGTATGCTGCCGCCGCAAATCGTGCTCATCTCCGATGGCAAGCCTACCGACGACTGGAAGGGCGCACTCCAGGCACTCCTCAACATTCCATGGGGAAGACGCGCTGTACGCCAGGCGATTGCGATCGGGCAGGATGCGGATCAGGAGACGCTGCGCAAGTTTGTCGACAATCCGGAGAAGCCTGTACTGCGGGTGGATAATGCGGAGCAACTAGTGCGCTATTTCCGTTACGTTTCCACTTCGGTAACGGCAACACCTCCGGGCAAAGATCCGGCGGTTGTTCCATCAGTACCTATGCCGCGGGCCGACGACGATGCGATGTGGTGAGGATTTTGCCGGCCGTGAGCACAAATACGTTATGGTGGCCGAGGTGAAACGATGAGCTGGAAAGTAGCCCACGCCTGCGTACGAGGCAGCGCCCATCAGCGCTCCGGACTTCCCAACCAGGATGCCGTGCAGTGCACCGTGACTCCAGCTGCTCAAGGAACTGTGGCGGTGGCGGTTGTCTCTGATGGCCACGGTAGCCCGCGACACTTCCGCAGCCAGGTCGGCTCTTCCCTCGCCGTGAGCACGGTCGCCGCCACACTGCAAGGCTTTCTTCGCGACTCCGTGGCCACCGATGGTCATGTGCCTTTTGTCCCCGAGCAGGTGCATGAGTTGGAACGCAAAATTGTGAGTGGATGGATGGCTGCCGTCCAGTCAGATCTTGAAAACAACCCGTTCACCCAGGAGGAATTAACCACTCTGGAAAAAGAAGAAGGAGCCGAGGGCCCGGCGGCGATCGCGAACTCTCCGGAGTTGGCTTATGGCGCCACTCTTCTGGCAGCGGCAGCCACCGATCGTGTGCTGCTCTATCTGCAGCTCGGCGATGGCGAGATCCTAAGCGTCAGCGCGCAGGGAACCACTACCCGCCCCCTGCCACCGGATGACCGGCTGATTGCCAACCAGACCACCTCTTTGTGCCAGCCGGAAGCGTGGAGAGACTTTCGATCCTCCTGGGTGACCGATGGGGCGCTCCCAACGCTGGTTCTGCTTTCGACCGATGGTTATGCCAACTCCTTTCGCTCCGACGATGACTTCTTAAAGATTGGGCAGGACTACCTGGAAATTATCCGCGAGCAAGGGATTGCTTCCCTGGCAGAAGAACTGCCTACGATTCTGACCGAGGCGACGCAGCAGGGGAGCGGCGACGACATCACCCTTGCCATCCTGCAAGATGATCTGGGACCAGGCGCCGCCGGCGCAACCAAAGTGCCGCGGCCGCTGATGACCGCTGACTCGAAGTCTGCCTTGATTGAACAACTCAAGGCCCGGCACAGCAGCCAGCAGCATAAACTGCAGGCGCTTGCCGTCCGCGTGGAACAGACGCGAAACGATAACCGGCGGCTGCGCAATACTCTTCTCGCTCTGGTGGTCGCAGCGATCGCGATTGTGGTGGCGGTTTTTCATAGCCGGATCTTTCCTCCTTCGCCGCCCCGGCCACCCTTACCCCCCGCAACGAGTCCGGCGCCGGCAAGCAAAAAGCCGGTTGCTTCCGCAGGCTCTGTTCGCAAACAGCTAACGGAAGAATGGACGCTCCAGTTGAAAGGTAAGGAGATTCCGCTGAGCAAGGGATCGAATATCCCATCCCACCTCATTCACCCGGAGGCAAAAGCTGGTGACTATCCCAAAGACTATGCCCAGGTGGCTTGGAATCCAGACAAGCGTGCCATGGTCCTCATCAATGGTTCAAAAGACAGATGGACCGTGGGCGCCGGGCAAAAGATCAGCGCCAACGAGGAAGTCAAGCTTGGCGAGAAGCCGCTCACGATTGTCTTTGCGCCAGGGGTAAAGGGGGCGTTGAAGCCTGTTGCCGATCCACCGCCGGCAGAATCGGATACGCCGCAGTGAGGCGCTCGTAATGATGGAGGGAATGTTGAAACGGGGGCAAGTGCTGATCGCCCGCAATATGCAATCCGCAGCCGTGATCGAAGATACTCTGGGCGAAGGCGCCCAGGCAGAGGTGTACCGCGCGCGCATCGGCGACGCGCACTATGCGCTGAAGTGGTATCGGCCGGAGTACCTGGCCGGAGACCAAAGGCTGTGGGAGCGTTTGAAGGTGGCCATCAACAGCGGCACGCCCACGGAGCAGTTTTTGTGGCCCTTCGACTTGGTTTCCTATCCCCGCGATAGTGCGTACGGCGGGTACCTGATGCCGATCAAGACGCCCGACTTTGTCAGCATGGTCGACCTTATGCGGCGCCAGGCGGAGCCTTCTTTCCGGGTGCTCACCATTGTGGGCTTCCGACTGGCGCACAGTTTTCTCAAACTTCACGCTGCCGGCTTGTGCTATCGCGATATCAACTTTGGCAACGTATTCTTCAATCCTCACACCGGCGATATTCGCATTGCGGATACGGACAACGTGGATGTGAACCTGAAGCCGGGGAGTATCAAGGGCACACCTGGTTTCATGGCTCCTGAAGTGGCCAACGACCTGGTGGAACCCAACGCCGCCAGTGACCGCTTCTCGCTCGCGGTCTTGCTCTTCTTCATATTTGTCATCGGTCATCCCTTGAAGGGCAAGCGAGAGCTGACCCTGCCCTACGACGCATCCGATCCCGATCAATCTCACCGGCTTTGCGCAAAGGATCCGGTGTTCATCTTTGATCCCAACAACGACTCCAATCGGCCCCAACCCGGGGTGCATGACAATCCGCTGAGCTTTTGGCCCATCTATCCCGGCTCCCTGCGTAAGCTTTTTATCCGCGCGTTTACCGCGGGCCTGCATGACCCCGACGCCCGAGTGATGGAAAATGAGTGGCGCAAAGAGATGTGCGCGTTGCGCGACGCCATCTTTCATTGCCCGCAGTGCGGCGCAGAAAACTTTTTTGACCTCGATCTCTTGCGGCAAAAAAAGGCACTCGATCCCTGCTGGGGTTGCCAATCGCTGCCACGCAATCCTCCTCGCATGCGCATGGGCCCAGCCTACGGCTCGCAGCTGGTCATGCTCAGTGCCGGGACGCAGCTCTTTGCCCATCACCTCGAAGGAGACACCTACAACTTCAGTACCCCGTTGGCCGAAGTTGTTTCCAGTCCTCTGGGACTGAAGAATCTTTCCCCAGACCAATGGACCGCGCGCGCCAAGAACGGCTCAGGGCTGGAAGTGAAATGCAACGAGGTGCTTCCCCTGGTGGCCGATTGCCACATCCACTTCGGGAAGACGGAAGCGGAAATACGTGTCAGCTAAGCTTCAGATGCGCCAGATTATGCCATTTTTTATGCACAAAGCCGGTACCAGAGGTTAGTCTTAGTACGTTGCCAAACGTGTTCTCTTCTGCTCCTCTCAGGAAGCTCTAGCGACCCATTGTCATCGTAATTTGCTCTTTTTGCGTTACTTCGCATCGATGGCGAGTTAACTCGGGAGTGCTTGTGTCTTGAAAGGACGTGTCCGTATGGCCGTTTTCCTCATCAATCCCAGCGATCATTCTTTTGGCACCGCGGTGATCACTCCGCGCTGGCTTTATGTTCTGGCTGCAGCCACGCCGTTATCGTTTGGCGATCCCATCATTGTCGACGAGACACTCGAAGCCCTGGATCCCTCGAGCATCCAGAGCGGAGACCTGGTCGGCATCGGCATCCACACCGGGAACGCTTTGCGTGGCTATGAGGTCGGACGCCAGGCGCGGGAGCGCGGCGCGTGGGTCGTTTATGGCGGCATTCACGCTACCCTCTACCCCGAGGAAGCCCTGGAGCGTGGCCATGCTCACTCCGTGGTCAAGGGCGACGGAGATGTTATCTGGGCCAAGGTTCTGCAAGCTTGCCTAAAGGGCGCCCCGAACCAGATTTACGAGGGCGGCAAGATTGATGCCGATCAGTTTGTTCCCGCCCGCTGGGATCTGTTGCCCCCTGACAAATACATGTGGGCTTCGGTGCAGACGGTTCGTGGTTGTCCCAAGCACTGCTCTTTCTGCTCTGTCTGGCGCACCGACGGCCAACGCCCGAGACAGCGGAATTTCGAGAGCGTCATTGAAGAAATTGTCCAGTTACGGCGGAAGGGCTTCCGCTATATCGCCCTGGCGGACGACAACTTTTATCCCGTAACCTTGACTGATCTGCGGTTAGCGCGGGAACAGAAAAATTACGCCAAGCTGGCCGAGCTGGAGCTGATCCGCAACGACAAATTCGCCCTTATGGCGGAGTTGGCGAAGCTGCCGAAGAACATGGTCTTCTTCACCCAGATCACCATGGAATCCGCGGAAGATCCGCAATATCTCGATGCCATGCGGAAGGCGAACATCAAGGGCGCTCTAGTCGGAGTCGAGGCAGTAACCCCAGAAGGTCTGAAGTCCGTTTTCAAAGAGTTCAATCTGTCGGGCGAGGGATTGGTAAAGCAGCTCCAGACCTTCCGCGCACACGGGCTGCACATGTTAGGCTCCTTCATCTTTGGGCTTCCTTCGGATAAGCCAGACACCTTCAAAGCCACGGCCGATCTCGCATCCAGGGCTGGGCTGGCCTTTGCCCAGTTCGTGATGCTGACACCGTTTCCGGGTACGGTGGATTTTCTGCGTTGGGAGAAGGAGCAGGAGAAGGAGCCGGTGTATGTCGAAGGCATCCCCGTAACCCGCTACTGGCTGATTCCGGCGGCGATTCGGCCTAAGATGTTTATGCCTCACGCGCTTATGAGTTCGCAGGAGATCAGCAACAGGACCCAGGGTGTTTGGGACCGTTTCTACAGCTTCTCCTCCATCTGGAAGCGTTCCGAATGCACGCCGACGCTGCGCGCCCGGGTGGCCTTTGTCTTTCTCTCCAAGCTCTACCGCAAGATGTACGCCGGCACCGGCATCAGCACCGATAGCGCGCGCCGGAGAAAAGCAAATTCAGGCGCTCGCTGGCTTTCCCGGTACACCCGCAAGTTCTTTATCTCGAAACCAATGCCTGAGCTTGCCATGCCTGTATGGGCAAACGCTGCTGCTCGCGCTCCGAGGTGCGGAGTGAGTCCGTTTCCGGTCCTGGACTAAGGCATTCAGCATCCGGGACAGAGGGTGTTTGGGGGACTAGAATAAAACCATGCGCAGGGTTTTGGGTTTTGCTCCACTCGCGTTGATTTTCCTGGGCCCCAGTCTGGTACTCATGGCTCAGCATGGGATGGCCGGCGGACCGATGCCGCCCTCGCATCTCGCCAGCCCAATTCATGCCGGACCCATACCGGCGCTTCCAGGTGCCTCCCACACTTTTCCTCGGCCTTCAGGACCGGCAACCATGCGCCCGGGGGTGCGCCATCCGGTATCCCCTATTAGCGAACAACCGCACTGGCCTTCTGCGGGCAACGGCCCGTCCCATCGACCTGGCGGTGACCACGGTGGGGCGAAACACTATGATCGTTATCCCACCGTGTACGCGGGCTACCCGTGGTTGAACAGCTTCGGTTATGGGTTCCCGGTGGCATATGGGGCCCCATACATGGATGACCAGGAGGAAATGAGCGGACCCCAACCGGCACCCCAACCAGCGGATTATGGCAACGTACCTCCGCCTGACTACGTCCAGGAGCCCGCGGGGCCTGAGTTAGCCGCCGATGCCGCACCCGGGTTTCGTCCCCCGTACCAGGGGCAAATCGACACTCCGCCGGTGCATGCTCAGCCCGCGACAACCTTGATCTTCAAGGATGGACGTCCGTCCGTGCAGGTGCATAATTACGCGCTCACCGCCAGCACGCTCTATGCACTCGACGGTGAGTCGCACCAGGAAATACCCCTCT
The DNA here is from genome assembly GCA_035695685.1 of Acidobacteriaceae bacterium. Classification (GTDB taxonomy): domain Bacteria; phylum Acidobacteriota; class Terriglobia; order Terriglobales; family Acidobacteriaceae; genus PALSA-350. The sequence goes on from DASRRN010000275.1 coordinate 7,684, forward strand.
CTCTGCTGAATGTACCGGCCACTGTCGAAGCCAACCGCACCGCCGGCGTTGACTTCGCACTGCCGGTCAGCCGCTAGAGCGGTTTTTTAACAATTACTGTGGCCCGACAAAGGGCCGCGAGGAGTGGTTTTCCTTGGGAGAAAACCACGAAAAGGTCCTTTGCTTCGGTCTACACCAATTGTTAAACCGCTAGCTCAAATCGGATCCCGGGGATATGTAGCCGTTGCTGTGTCTTTCTACAACTTTTGTAAGCACGCGGAGGGACTCGAAGTGCCTCAATCTGCAACCTTTGTGCGATCAAATAGAGCAGCATAGAATGCTAGCCTTGCTCTGCCATGAAGTACCAAACTCGACTACTCGCTTGCTCGTTGCTACTCCTCAGCCCTGCCCTTGGCGTGGCTGCTAAGAAGCAGCCCCCCCAACCGCAGGTCAGTCCCACCAGGATGACGCCGGATGCCGCTGGCTTCCTGGACAACGCCATCGATATCATGCGGCAGCACGAACTGCATGGCCAGGACGTTGACTGGGATGCGCTGCGAACGGAAGCTTTCAAACGGGCGGGTGGCGCGTTTAATCCCATCGACACTTACCCGGCAATCTACTGGGCCCTGGTACAGCTGAAGGATCCCGGAAGCCATCTTCGCCTGCCTCCTGGTCTTTATCCCGATCAAATCGCCCTGATGCAACAGGCGGAACGCGAAGCTGCCAACAGCGCGCCTGCCGGCGCCCGGGCCGACACCTCGATACCAACGCCGTTCACCAGTCGCCGTTTGCCTGAAGGCCATATCGTAACTGTGCAAGGTCGAAACTTTGGTTATGTCGTACTGCCCCGTTGCTCCGCCAAAGACAACGACGGCCTGCTGCTCTACACCGCCGACGTCCGTCGCATTCTGACCGACCTCTCCGCGCAGAGCCCCAAGGGATGGATCGTCGATCTTCGCGGCAACACCGGCGGCAATATGTGGCCGATGCTAACCGGCATTGGGCCGATCCTGGGCGATGGCACCGTGGGCTCATTTGTAGCCGCCGACGGAAATGTCACCTGGTTCTACAAAGATGGCAAGACCGGCACACGCAACCCCGCTGGCCTGGAAACTGTCTCTCTGACCCTGGACGAAGAGCCCGGGCTGCAAAACCCGTCAGCGGCACCAGTCGCTGTCCTGGTGGATAGCAGCACCGCAAGTTCAGCGGAAGCCATCACCATTGCTTTCCATGGCCGCGCCGGTACCCGCTTCTTCGGCACCGCAACAGCCGGCAAATCCACCGCCGTGCAGCCCTTCAAGCTGGACGACGGCGCAGAACTCTACTTAACCACCGCCATCGACGCCGACCGTAGCGGCAAGTCGTACCCAGATGGCTTTACGCCGGACCAGATCATTCCTTACAACGGGAGCAGCATGCCCCAGGAGGGCAATGACGCGGTCGTATCCGCCGCGCAAGCGTGGCTGGTGACGAGCAGCACACCGGCTGCGGTGCAGCCGACACTGGTACCCAAGTCGAAGACCCGGCGCAGGAAGCGCGCCGTTCCTCAAAACATCGCCTCCACTACACCCGTCGCGCCGCAAAAGAGCAGTGACCCGGTCGCCCCCGCCACGCCAACGCAGATGGTGGCAACCAGCAACCCCACACCGGAACCGGCCGCTGCACCAGCGGCTGTTGCAGTAACACCAGCGCCGGTTGCAGTAACACCAGCGCCGGTTGCAGTAGCATCAGCACCGGCCGCGGTTGCGGCGCCGGCCGTAGCATCCCCGGCTCCCGCAGTAGCGGCGCCTGCTACAGTGACGCCGGAGTCCACAGTGGCGTCGGCTCCCGCAACGGCGGCGCCGCCGACCCCAGCACCCAAGCCTAGGGCCCAACGCAAGAAGGTCGTGGTTCATCAGGGCAGCTAGGTAGATTCAACCAACAACAACGACGTTCTCCCCACTTGGGGAAAGGTGCTGGAAAGTGCACCTGAACGAAGGCGCACCCGTCTGAGGTGCGCTTTCTTATTTGTGTGAAGTTTAAACATTTTAAAGAGGATGGATAGATCGAAATCTGCGGAATGCGCTAATTTTTCGGGGATCACCGCGCTGGTGCTTTGTATCAGGGCCCGACTTCAGTCGGGCCGATGAGGCCCGACAAAGATCTGGGCTTTACAGGCTGCGGAAAAAGGTCGAACAGGGGGCGAAACCCGTCCCCGCAGCGGCTAAAGCCGAACAGATTTTCAATCACTTACGGACGGCCTGAAGGCCGTCCCCTTCAAAGAATTCGGTTTTTCCGCAGCCTGTTTAGCCCCTGCGTTCTTTCTTTGCCAAGTAAGTGTAGCGGCATGGGTACTGCCATAACAGGGGCTAAAGAGGCTGCGGAAAAAGGTCGAATAGGGAGCGAAAGCCGTTCCCTCAGCGGCTAAAGCCGGAATTGCTTTCAATCTTTTACGGACGGCCTGAAGGCCGCCCCCTTCAAAGAATTTGAGTTTTTCCGCAGCCTGTAAGCCCAATTCCCTTTCAACATTTATGGCCCGACGAAGATCGTGCCCTGATACAAAACCAAACTCAGTTGAAATACCTACCCTTCCTTCCTGAAATGTTGAAACTCCACATTTATATTGGGGCATGGTGAAGCTTGAGGCCCTGTTCAGCTCGGAGCGGGGCGCGGCGGACCGGCTGATACCGCGCTGGATTGTGCTGCGCGCGTTAGGCCTCATTTACTGCTCCGCCTTTGTCTCCCTCCTGTTTCAGATCCGCGGTCTCATCGGCCCCGCGGGCATCCTCCCTGCAAACCGGTATCTGGCGGCGGTCGCGCAATCGTTCGGGCCGGGGGTGCGCCTTTGGTTCGCCCCCACGCTCCTGTGGCTGGCCAGCGGCTCCCACATGCTCATGGCCATGTGCTGGGTGGGACTCGCCGCTTCCCTGCTGCTTACTGCCAATCTCTTCCCTCGGATCATGCTCATGGTCTGCTTTGTTTGCTTTCTTTCCTTCGTGAGCGCGGCTCAGGATTTCTCCGGCTATCAATCGGACGGCATGTTATTGGAGGCAGGATTCCTGGCGCTCTTTTTTGCGCCGCCAGGTTGGCGCCCGGGGCTGGGCTATGATCATCCACCGTCGCGGGCAAGCCTTTTCCTGCTGCAGTGGGAGTGGTTCCGCATCTACTTTGAATCTGGCTTGGTGAAGCTCCTGAGCGGCGACGTCGAGTGGCGTCATCTGACCGCGATGGACGAGTACTACCAGAACGGTCCCCTGCCCACCTGGATCGGTTATTACATTCAGCACTTGCCCCACTGGTTCCAATGGGCAACGGCGCTGGCGACTCTGGTCATGGAATTGGGCATCGTCTGGATGATCTTGCTTCCTCGCCGCTGGCGCATAATCTGCTTTTTCATCGTCACTCCGTGGGAAATCGGCGTAATCTTCACCGCCAACTACACCTTTCTTAACTACCTGGTACTGGCCCTGGGATTTCTGTTGTTGGACGATCGTTTCTTCGGCCCATGGGTAAGAGAGCGGTGGAAGCCCCACCATCCACCGGAAACCGTAGAAGGTTCGACCACGGCGCAAACCGCGCGCCGCCTGCTGGCTGGTTTGGGTCTCGCTGCCAGCGCGGTGCTGCTCACCCTGGTTGGCTACGTGACCACGGTAGAGCTGCTCTCCATGGTGTTTGGCCGCTTGCCACTCCCAATGCAGCCAGTGACCATGCTCGAACCCTTTCGCATCGCTAACCAGTATGGTCTGTTTGCGGTGATGACCCGGGGCCGCTATGAAATCGAGTTCCAGGGTTCGCGCGACGGGCAGGTTTGGGTCGCCTATCCCTATCGCTTCAAGCCGCAGGCGCTCAATCGGGCGCCCGGCATCTACGCCCCCTACCAGCCACGCTTTGAGTGGAATCTCTGGTTTGCCTCGCTCGGTTCCTGGCAACAAAACCCCCTGGTTCCGCGAACCGAAGAGCGCCTGCTCACCAACGACCCTGACGTGCTCGCGCTCTTTGCCGGCAACCCCTTCGCCAATTCCCCTCCTAGACAGGTACGCGCGGTGTTGTGGCAATACTGGTTCACCTCAATGGAGCAAAAACGCAAAACCGGCGACTGGTGGACTCGCAAACTTCTTGGCGTCTATGCACCGGTGCTGGAGCGCGATGCTGCGGGTGGCTTCAGCATCGTAGCTATGCCGGACGAGCTGCCCACCCACGACTAGCCAAGTTAAAATAGGTGGCATTGTCGTTATGTTTTCTCCGCTCCCAACCCGGCGCAGATCCGTGGGCTCAACTTTGCTCTCTGTCGCCGCCCACGCGGTGGTGGCGGCGGTGGTCGTCCTCAGCCTGCGGATGCATCCAGTACAGGTTTTCAGCTTGCCCGGCACCGACCTGGGCACACGGGTGGAACTCAGTTATCTGCCTGGCCGTGCGCCTGTGCCGGCGCCCCATCCGCAAGTGCGGGTGAAGCCCAAAGCGGTTTCCGGACCAGAAATTACGCCGTCTCCAGTGGTTCCGGCGGCGCCGGATGCCATCCACTTGCCGCCGCTGCCGCACCTTACTGTGACTGAGACCGCGCCCTCACCTAATGTTGCTTCGCCAGCGTCGGCGACGCCGGACTCCAGTACGGGCTCCGACTCCTACGGCTCGGGTTCGATACAGATAGCTCTTACCACCTACTCCCCGAGCCCGGTGCCCGATCTCTCGGCACTGCCCCATGGCGTCCAGGGGGACGTGATAGTCGATGTCACCATCGATCCCAACGGTAAGGTCGCCGATCTTGCCGTTCTGCACACGCTCGGCTACGGCATCGAAACCAGCGTCATCGGGACCTTGAAGACCTGGACCTTTCGTCCCGCCACCAAGGATGGCGCCCCCATCGCCAGCGTGCAGGAATTGCACTTTCACTTCGGTCCTGTTTAGAGACAGTCCGGGGCGGGGGGTATCCGGCTAGTTAATACCTGTAAAAAGCAAGGGCAACGTAAGCAACCGTTTTCATCGTATGTTCATCCACCCTATCGATCGGTTATATCGAGAGGACAATTGGGCCATCGGGAATGAGTGTGCGCATACTGCTGGTGGATGATAACCATATTCAGTCGGCCACCCGCCGCGCAATTCTGGAGGGGTGTGGCCGGGAAGTCTGCATAGCGCTGCAAGGTCAGCAGGCACTGGAGATAATGAATGAAGAGGAAACCTCAACCCCTATTGGCTTGGTCATTACCGACCACTTAATGCCGGTGATGAGTGGCCCGGAATTTGTCGCTGAGCTACGGCGACGCGGCTACACGATTCCGGTTTTAGTGCTGAGCGGCCTTCCCGATGCCCAATCCGCCTATGAGGGGCTCGATGTAATCTTCCGCCCGAAGCCTTTCGACCCCGATAGCCTCATCCAGCTGGTTCAGGAGTTGCTCGGCGAGTGTATGCGTCGCTCGGCATAAGTTCTTAGCTCCTGCCTGTTCACCAAGGGGACATGCACGATTTCTGGGATTCTGAAGAGTCCGTGGCGCGAACCCCATTGGCCAACGAAGTTCCCACCGGGTAAACCCACTCAAGCCTCTTTTGGCTTGAATAGGCTACCCCACCCAGCTCTGATTCGTCCCGGCAACAAATTAGCCGCGCCCCAATCTCCGTGGCAAGTTGAAAGCTTTGAGCCACCATTGCGGTCTGCCGTCCGGCTCTGCGACAATCGGAACGGGTTCGTGACCCCCTCATGCCGGAATTTGGAAGTTTTTCTCTCCTTCTCGCTCTTGTCCTGAGCGGCTACACTCTGATGGCCGGCGGGGTCGCGTTGCGGCAACTCGCCACTGGATCCCGCGGCCGGATACGCCCTGACCGGCTGGCTGAAACCGCCCGGCGGGCCGGCATCGGCAGCTTTTTTGCCGTCACCTGTGCGGCCGTGGCCCTGGTCTACGCCGCCTTTACCAACGATTTCTCAGTCTCTTACATCCTGCATCATTCCAATCGCGCCCTTCCTGGACCCTACAAGTTCGCCGCCCTCTGGTCCGGCCAGGAGGGGTCCCTGCTGCTTTGGGCATGGTTGCTGACCGCCTACGGATTTGTGCTCCGCATGCGGCATAAGGTCGACGTCACACTTACCGCTTACGCTTCCACCATCCTGGCCGGGATCCAGATCTTTTTCCTGCTCCTGCTCAATTTTGCCGCGCCTCCGTTCGCGTTGGTGCAGGGCCAGATACCGGCGGACGGCTTCGGCCTCAACCCGCTGCTGCAATATCCGGAGATGGTGATCCATCCTCCGATGCTTTACCTGGGTTACGTGGGCTTCAGCGTGCCGTTCGCCTTCGCCCTGGGCGCACTGATGATGCGCTACCCGGGCGAGAAGTGGATTCATATCACGCGCCGCTGGACCATGGTCACCTGGCTCTTCCTTACCTGTGGCATCTTCCTCGGCGCACACTGGGCTTACTCAGTGCTGGGGTGGGGCGGATACTGGGGCTGGGATCCGGTGGAAAATGCCTCTCTCATGCCCTGGCTCACCGGTACCGCCTTTCTGCACTCGGTCATGATGCAGGAAAAGCGCGGCATGATGAAGAACTGGAACGTCTGGCTTATCTTCAGCACCTTCCTACTGTGCATTCTGGGAACCGACCTGACCCGTTCCGGCCTGGTGAGTTCCGTCCACGCCTTTGCCCAGTCCTCCATCGGCAGCTGGTTTACTGCGTTCCTGGTGATTGTGCTCTCCATCTGCCTCTTCACTTTCCTGATGCAGCGGGATCACCTCAAGTCAGAGCACAAACTGGAGTCGCTGGTTTCCCGCGAGTCGAGTTTCCTCTTTAACAACCTGGTGCTGCTCGCAGCTTGCTTCACTATCCTTTGGGGCACTTTGTTCCCCATCATTTCGGAGTATGTGCAGGGCAACAAAGTCACCGTCGGCGCACCTTTCTATAACCGCGTCGCGCTGCCGATCGGGCTCTTTCTGCTCTTCCTTACCGGTATCGGCCCGCTTCTGGCCTGGCGGAGCGCATCCTTCAAGAGCATCCGCCGCAACTTTATCCTGCCCATTGCGGCCATCGTGACCACCGCGATTGTCCTGATCGCGACCGGACTTCGCCCCTGGGACGCCCAGTCCGCGTTCTATTCATTAGTCGCCTTCTCTCTCGGCGCCGGCGTCGTCACTGCCATTTCTTCTGAATTTCTCCGTGGCGCGAACGTCATCCGCAAGCACACGGGCAAGAACCTCTTTGCCTCCATGATCCAACTCACCCGCCGCAACACGCGCCGCTACGGCGGCTACCTGGTGCACTTTGGCGTGGTGATCATCTTTATTGGCATTGCCGGCGGGGCTTTCAACCAAAGTCATGAGCAGGAAATGAACAATGGCCAAAGCATGACCATTGGACCGTACAGGATCGTGTGCGAGAGTTTCACCCAGGATTCGAACTTGAATTACGATACCGAGTTCGCCCTGCTCGACGTTTATCGTGGCACCAAGAAGATCACCCAGCTTTCCCCCGAAAAGCGCTTCTACGCGGCTTCTCAACAACCGTCAACCATAGTTGCCAATCATTCGACCCTGGCCTGGGACCTGTATGCAGTCTATGCCGGCAAGAATCCTGACAGCGGCCTGCCCATCATCAAGATCTTCCTGAACCCGCTTATGGCCTGGATCTGGATCGGGGTTGTGGTGGTGGCGATTGGCACCCTGGTCGCGCTGGCGCCCAATCTCAGCGCGACGCTGGCCCGCACTGGCGCTGCCGATGGCAGTAAGCCGCCCTCCACAGAGCCGCGGCTGGTAGATGAGGCCGAAGTAGCAGTGGCCGGAAGGAGCGGCGATTGATCACTCGTAATGTACTTAACCGGGCCTCACAGCTCGCCCTGCTGGGCATCCTGATCGCGGTGACGGTGGGCGCAGCCGATTCCTCTGCGCGGTTCGACAAAGACAGCCACGAGATGATGTGCGTCTGCAGCTGCAATCAGCTGCTGGGCGAATGTAACCATGTCGGTTGCCCGGATTCCGAAGGGATGCGCGCACAGTTGGCGGCGAGCATCGCCAAGGGTGATAGCGACAACGATATTTTCCATCAGTTTCAGGAACAATACGGGCCGGTGGTGCTCGCAGCCCCGAGGTTCACGCGATTTAATCACCTCGCCTGGATCATGCCGCCGCTGATGCTCTTCCTGGGCATCGCGGGTGTTTTGCTCATTGTGCGCAACTGGAAACTCCGCACAGTCCCCATGCCGGCGGTCCCGGATACACCCGGCTTTGCCGCCACCCGCGACCGCATACGACGCGAGACTCAAGTATGAGCACCATTGCCTGTGGCGTTCTTCTGCTCGCGATCTTTGCTTTCGT
>DASRRN010000276.1:0-12336 GCA_035695685.1 Acidobacteriaceae bacterium
TGTAGCCGGTAGAAATAAACAGCCTAAGTCGGTTGCTGGGAGGTCTCTAATCCTGTACCGTACACCCTAGAGAATGATTTCGGCAGGCGTCGGGTCCTCGCAAACCAGCGCTGAGCCAGTAGCCGGAGATTTCCGGCCTAAACGCGAGCGAAGGACAGATTTGCCGCTGTCCGGTGACATACCCGTTCCCTGTTCAAAAATCAGATTGTACCAGCATCCCGCCGCGGCGGGATTTTTTGTTGCGTCCTCTGCCTGTTCTCAACTTACCCAAGAAACGGAGCATCTATGCCCAAAAATAACGTCACCGACCTCATCACAGATCATGAAATGGCCTTTGCACGCCTCATCCTCGATGGAACCATGACCGACCGTCATGCCGCGGAAGCCGCAGGCCTCAACCCCGACAACGCCGCCTACACCAAATCCAAGCCTCGCGTCCGCGCCTACATGCTTGAGCATCGCGCCGCCGTCGAGCAAAAGCTCATCGAGCAGGAAACCCAGGAACTGCTCCGGTGCAGCCTGGTCCGAGACCGGGTCCTGGCCCGCCTCTGGCAAATCGCCGATATGGACCCCGAAATGACCCGCAACAACGCTTCGTCGCAGGTCAAGGCCCTCTCCATGATCATTGCCATCGAAGGCCTGATCCCCTCTAGAACCACCAACGACCGTCGCGCTGTCGCCGCCGAAAACCAACCCGCCCCGCCGCTCGTTCACCCGCCATTCTATGTCTCCGCCTGGGCGCGTACCCGGCAAAACGGGGAGACCGCGAACTCCGAGGCGTCCCCGGAGCCTGCCCCGCAAGAAGCCCCGGAAGAACCCGTCACCGAGGTCCAATCCGCTCCCGGCCGGGCCGATGACCCGCCGCCCTCCACCCCCAGCTCCGTCCCCAGCCCCTTGAACCCCTCGCAAACGGCCTCATTGATGCCCCGCGTCCCCATGGCCGATTATTTTGCTCCTGACACCAGAGTCCCCTTCTCCATAGATAAGAACCGCTTTGGCCGCCGCCGCTGAGCCACGCACCGGCCCTTTATGTCCCAAAAGCCCCAAAAGCATCGAATTTTATCGAATTTTACAAAAACAGAGCCTTGAACGACTCACCCGTTCCCCACACGTCAACTCGAGGGCCCAACGAATTTGATCATTTGCGGCACGGCTGAACAGGTTGCGGAAAAACAGAGTTTTTCCGCAGCCTGTTTAAAGTCCGGAAAGGTTTCCCCAGGAATGGATTAGAGAAAGCCGCAGGGCGCACTGCAGATCCCTCCCTTCGGTCGGGATGACAAGGGGAGAGGGGTGGGCCAGGTTGGAGTGGTTAGCGGGAAGAGGAAAACGACAGGTCCCTACGCTACGCTCGTCGTGTAGTGGGTATAAATAGCAACCTGTCTCGAATTTTTCCCCAGCCTGCAGTGTCCAAACCGGCTCGGCGACAAAGACGCGTCCGATACTGAGAAGAAACAGTCCAGAACCGATGATCCGGTGGCGATTGCAGGAAAGAGCAAAAGACAGACCTTTGATGGGGGCTTCGCCCCGTCTTGATTAACCCACGTACGCTGCTGCGAACATGGGGCACCCCGTCAGTGTGGCCTTGAGGGAGAGAGCAGTCACGCCCCTTTCATCCCCTCATGGGCCGGCCCAGCCGGTGGTCAACTTTACGGAACCTGCGCCACAAACGTGGGTGCAGGCAGAGATGCGCCGTTGTAGAGATTGGCGTCCGTGAAGCTCTGCCAGGCATAACGAACCTGCATCGGCTCCGCCACCTCGGCGGAAGAGACTAAGACCGATGTCCCCTGCACCTTGGCGCTGGCAGGGAAGAAGCGTCCATCTGCTCCTGCTACCTCAAAGCCCCTGAGCTCGTTCCCCGTGCTGTGCAAGCCTTCCGCGTGATCGAACCGGATTTCCAGGGCTCCCTCTTGCCTCGTGGTCTGGCGGTAGAGTGGCCCGCTAAACTCCAGGTCAGCTTCGCCATAGGCGAGCGCCCGTCCGGCGAGGGCCAGACGAGCGCCCACTGTTTGCTTGTCTGGTGGGTGCACGTTGTCACGCTGGCCAATATCGAGAGTTACAGCCATGCCGGTTTTGACCACATCCAGGGTTCGGCGTTGACTATCGCGAATGAGCCCCCAATTTTCGGCCGGGGAATCGAAGCTTGAAATCTGCACCACGAGAAAGGGAAGATTTCCCTGTCCCCAGTGCCGCCGCCAGTCGGCGATGAGCGTAGGCAGGAGTTTCGCGTAGAGGTTCGCGCGATCGGGCGCGCTATCGGTCTCCCCCTGGTACCAGAGGAAGCCTTTGATGGAATAGGGAGTGAACGGCGCGACCATTCCGTTGTACAAGCCTGCCGGGACCCAGGAAGACGGATCAGGATGCCACGGGTGTTCCGGCTTGGGCAGATGGTGTGCGGCCGCCTCGGCATCGGCACGTTTCTCCGCAGCTTCAATCAGCTCCAGGTGCGTCTGCTTGTCGGCGAAACCGGCACGCGCGGCGAAAGCGGGCATGAGCGAGGCATCGGCAGAGAGGGCATCGAGACTGATCCAGGAATCGATTGGTGTACCTCCCCAGGAAGAATCGATGACTCCGATGGGAACATGTTCGCGCTCATGAATCGCGCGAGCGAAAAAATAGGCGACGGCGGAGAAATCCTTTGCGGTTGCGGGGGTACACGTTTGCCATACCGCAGAGATACTCCCCAGAGGAGACGGGGAGGATTGGTGTTCCATGCGGAGCAGGCGGACCTGGGGCAGGTCGGCGTGGGCTATCTCCTGTTCGGCATTGGTGACATGAGCATTGGGAGGAAATCCCGAAAGCGGCATTTCCATATTGGATTGCCCGGAAGCAAACCACACGTCGCCCACCAGCAGGTCAGAACGGGTAAGCTCGGAGCTGCCATGGACGGTGAGCGTGAACGGGCCGCCGGCCGGCTCCGGCGAGAGCCACGCCTCCCACAGGCCCAGGTTGTTCGCCGTCGTAGCGGTGGACTGGCCGTGAAAACTGATCGTGATCCGGGCGGCCGGCGTGTCCTCGCCCCAAACGTGGATGGGCGCGTCGCGCTGCAGCACCGCATGGTCGGTAATCACGCCGGCTAGCCGCAATTCGGCGCGCAGGGGCGTGGTTGCCAGGCAAAACGTGGTGATGATTAAGAAAACAGGCTTCATAAGTCCATAGCTCCTGAGATATAGGCGCGATTGAGAAATTAAGTTCAAGACGTTACAACTTAGGCTGTGCAGATAGCCTCTCATTGGTCTAGGATGGGCAATGCTTGGCGGGCCCTCGTTCCTACCCCGGGGAACATCATTCCATTGCACGATAAAGGAAGGAAACTATGTTCGGATTGATCTGGTGGGTTATCGTGGGCCTGATCGCAGGTTGGCTCACAGGGAAAATCATGAGCGGCGGCGGTTATGGCCCGATCATGGATATCATCGTGGGCATCCTGGGGGCGCTCCTGGGCGGTTTCATTATGTCGCACCTGGGCTTTGCCGGTTCTGGCGGCCTTATTTATACCATCATCGTCGCAGTCATCGGGGCGGTGATCCTTACTCTGCTGCTTCGCCTGGTCACTCGTGGGCGAGTTCGACAAGTGTAACCTTGACCGGCGCCAATAGGAAACGCATTCAAGCCAACCAACGAGCCTGCTCCAGCCGGAACAGGCTCGTTGTGCGTTGATGCGTGCGTTAAGGAGCCACCCATCCATTGTCTAGATATTCTGCGTGTCGTGATTTTGATGGATAGAAAATCCAGATTGGCAGGAGTTCTGGCTTTGACGTTGTTGATGAACGCAGCCGTGGCCCAGGCACCCAATGGGGCCATTGCCTACGGTCCTTACAATGCAGTATTCCTCGACGCCGGCACTGGGCTATCAAAGCCGCTGACTGCGGGAGATGTCCTCCTGGACCCCGGGGCGCAGTGGTCGATCTACGGCTGGGTACGGGTGGCCAAGCCCATGGTGGGGAATACGGTGACCCACAGCAACGCCCCTTGGCAGGCGCACGTCGCGGAACCGGTATCGCCTGCGAGCGACGGTCCGGGCGAGCCTGGAGAATGGGTTCGGCGCGCAGGCTGGCGCCTGCAGGCCGCGCCCAAAGTGACGGTGACGCCGGAAACCGTGTCCAGCACCTCCTACGACGCCGGCGGATGGCTGGACGCGATCGTGCCCGGCACCGTGCTGACCACGATGGTGGCAAGGGGACTTTATCCCGATCACGGCTACGGCCTCAACAATCTGGCCATTCCGGAATCACTCAACAAGCAGGACTACTGGTATCGCAAGGAATTTTCCACCCCGGCCATCAAAGACCGTCAAAATCTGACTTTGACCTTTGAGGGTATCAACTACGCAGCATCGGTGTGGCTCAAGGGCAAACACCTCGGCGAGATACACGGCGCCGACCCGGTGCATGTGCAGATGAATCTGCCCGGCCTGCACGCCGCAATTGTGAACAACACTACCCAGCCGATTGCCGGCGCAACGCTCGAAGTGCATGCCGTGCGCGGAGACGGCACCACTGTATTTGAGCACCAGGAGACTGTTTCTGCGGCGCCGCAAGCCGTCACTCCCTCCTACCTGGTCGACGTCGGCCTGCCCAGTGCCAAGGATGTAGTTTTTATCGAGAGGGAGTTGAAGGACACGCAAGGCGCTCTGCTTTCGCGCAACTTCTATTGGTATGCAGCGGATAGCGAAATCTATCGAGGGATGAACAGCCTGCCACAAGTTGCGGTAACCGCAACCGCAGTCGCACAAACCAATTCTGGCGCAGATGCTCATGTGTCGGTCTCCCTCGAGCTCGCGGGCAGCTCTAGGAACGTTAGCCGGCCTTATTCTGCCACAGCGCAATATCTGCTTCGGGCGGATCAACCAGAACCGACATCCAACCGTCGCCGGAAGCCTCTTCGATGTCACGAATCACCTTCGCGCCCAGTGCGGTCTCTTTATGGGTGGCGTTATTGAGATAAACTTGACTTGATAAGGTCGATCGGAGATTCGATGCTCATCATGGGTGATGATCTATCCATTCTTGAGATGCCAACTGGCTACAAAATCGCTTACTCAGGAGATGTGCAAAGGTAGATGGAGCAGGCGGTCGCATCGAGAACCGCGCTCAGTGTTGCGCTGCGCCGCGCGGCTCACCAGCTCCACGATCTGCCCATCGTCTTCAACGATCCGGTCGCAGTTCCGATTCTCGGTGCAGAATATGAAGAGCAGCTGCAGCGCACCCCTTTGCGGCCAGACCGGCCCTTCTCCACCGCGCTGCGAGCGTTTCTGGTTGCCCGCAGCCGTTATGCCGAAGACAACCTGAGGCGGGCGGTGGAGAACGGCGTTAAGCAATACGTCTTGCTGGGCGCTGGACTCGACACCTTCGCCTACAGAAATCCCTATCCTCAGCTGCGCGTCTTTGAAGTAGATCACCCCGCTACACAACAGTGGAAGCGAGAGCTGCTGCAACGCAACCTCATCGTGATTCCGGAGAGCCTCAGCTACACTCCCGTGGATTTTGAACGCCAATCACTTGCAGAACAACTTCGTGACGCTGGTTTCGATCGAACTGCGCCGGCGTTCTTCGCGTGGCTTGGGGTCGTACCCTATCTTACCCAAGAAGCTTTCCGCGCCACTCTCAGCTTCATCGTTGATCAAGCTGCGGGAAGTGGACTGGCACTCGATTATAGCCAACCCCGTGAGGTTCTTCCGCTGCTGGAACGGCTGGCGCATGATTCGCTCGCTTCCCGGGTGGAGAAAGCGGGCGAGCCCTTCCGGCTATTCTTTACCCAACTCGAGATGGCTGCCGAGCTCTCTCGCTTCCACGGTCTTGAGGATCTTGGTGCTGTGGAGATCAACGCGCGCTACTTTGCTGGCCGTACCGACCAACTCGCTATGCGCGGCAGCGCCGGCCGCTTTCTCAGCGCGTGGTTATAGTCCGCGAGAACGCCATGTTTCTGAAGGGGCCTATCCCCGCCACCAATCGATGGGTGGGACAAGCAAATCTTACCCTTCCCCGTTCCATAACAACGGAAATAACGGAAAGCGGATTTGCTCATTAGGAGCTGTGGGGAAAATACGCAATTCTCTCGCTTACTCGAACTTCAGAGACTCGACCGGATCCAGTTGCGCCGCGCGCGTAGCGGGTAGTGTGCCAAAGACGACGCCTACTACGGTCGCCGCCGCCAGCGCGATAATCGCCGATAATCCTGAAATCGGAATGCGATATGCGGTAAAGAGCCGCACAGAATAAGGAATGGCCAGGCCCAGGATCGTCCCCACGACCCCGCCGCTCAACGAGATGAAGACTGCCTCAATCAGGAACTGCAACTTGATTTCCCGGTACGTCGCACCCAGGGCCTTGCGAATACCGATCTCCCTGATTCGCGAGCGCACGTTCGCCAGCATGATGTTCATGATGCCGATACCGCCGACTGCCAGCGTTACCGACGAAACCAGCAGCAGCACCAGGGTCAGCGCGTTGGCGATGGAGGCCGCTGTACTCAGCAGCTCCGTCAGCGTCTGTGCATCGTACACCGAGTTGCGCTGGTGCCGTGACTGAATGACCTTCAGAATCTGTTTGGTGGCCAGTTCCACATCGCCGCTATCCCGGACGGAAAAGAAAATCTTCTTGATGTCGTTGGTGCCGGTAAAGTAGCGCGCCACGGAGTAGGGAATAAGAATCGTTTGATCCGCAACTTCGGTTTGTCCCAGCGTGTCTACCGCCTCTTTGAAGGTACCGATCACGGTGAACGGAATGCCGCTGATCTGAAAAGTTTGGTTCACCGCCGCGGCGGTGCCGAATCTCTGCCGTGCGAAGGGCTCTGTCACCACCGCGACCTTGGCGTGGCTGGCATCGTCCTCCTCGTCGAAGAACCGCCCGTTAATCAGAATCAGGTTCCGTACCTGCCTGTACTGAGGTGAGACGCCAAGCACGAGAATGTCTTTGGTTACCCCATTACCAAAGCTGATGCGCGGTTGCATCTGCAGCATCGGTGAGGCGTAAGCGACAGACGGTACCTGTTCAAGGACTGCCGTCTCATCCTCGCGCGTCAGGTAATCGTTGCGGAAGTCATGTTGCGCGGCCGAGCCCGGGCCACCGCCCGAGTACTCCACTTCTACCATGTTGGTCCCGATGGCCTGGATCAGGTGCAGGATGTACTGTTTTCCCGTCATCCCTACGGTCACGACCAGGATCAGGGAAGCCGATCCGATAACCATGCCCAGGGACGTAAGCATAACGCGCACTTTGTTGGTGCGAAAGCTATCGACCGCCAGGCTGACGATCTCGCTCAGCACCATGGTGCGCTTGGCGCTGGCGAGGGTGCCTTCGAAGGACCTGCGGCTGACGGTGCGGATGGCTGTCATCTGTCTTTATGATAAACGGCCCACGGGGGCTCAGGGCACCGTCGCATCATCGGAATGGGTTCCACGCGGGGGAGGTGTGAGCGGTTGAAGTTCGTCTCATTCAGCCTAAAAGTGTCGCCGCTACTGAGGCACTTCATGAAAGTCAGTCAGGACTTCAAGGTCTATCGTGAATGCTGCATGGCAACGCCGTGAGAAGGGTTTTTCCGGAAACTTCGGCTCCCGTTCTGCTGACTGATTCCGAAGCAGAAACACTGCAACCCGCTCCTCTTCAATCAGTTGTGCTCTTGTAGCCAGATGTACGGAGATGTATGCAGATGTGCCAGGCTGTCGGAGCAGTCCCGACGAAAGTCCCTACAACTGGCAAGTATCAAAAGTCCTGCCTAGGTTCTTCATTCTCCGAAGGGACGGAGGATCTTTGAGAGGCGCCAGACTCGACAGCACGAGCGGACAGATACGAATGGCCTCTCGTTCCCTCTTCAGTGAAGCTCAACCAGGTTCGGCTACCAGAAGCCAGGACCGGTGGAGTGATCTTCGAGGATGACTTCGCTTCTCCTTTTGGAGCTCACCTCACCTTTCTCCGCAACTGACTGTGCAGCAAGGTCGACTACCACGGGGAAGACTCTTTTAGCTCAAAGCTTTGCGCAAAATTTTTCTGGCGCGTAACAAACGAGACTTAGTTGCAGCAAGAGAAAGGCCTGCGAGTTCGGCGACTTCCTGTACCGGCCTATCATTGGATTGACGAATCTCCACCACAATTCGCAGAGCGGGCTGTAGACAGCAAATTGCTTGCCTTAGGCGCTCTACTTTTTCCTGTCCTGCATAAAGCTCTTCCACGTTTTTCGCCCGATCTGCAATGTCCCAACACTGCCAGGTATCACCATCCGTCAACTCCATAGCAGACTCAGGGTGAGAACGTCTCTTTCGAAGAATCATCAGCGACGAATTCACCGCTATGCGTGTGAGCCAGGTCGAAAACTTTGCCCTGCCATCGAAAGTATTCAAATGCCGGTAGGCTTTCATCCACGCATCCTGAATCGCGTCCTCTGCGTCTTCTCGCTTTCTCGTGATCGCATAGGCCGCCTTGAATACTCGACTCGAGTGCCGCGTCCATAGTTCTAAAAAGGCTGGGTGATCCCCTAACTTAGCCGCCGCAACGAGGGCTTCATCAGTTGTAGCAGGATCAACTAATTTCGCGTTCGCGAGAAGCTGGTCCTGTTGCTTTTGTGAATCCACTTCCGCCATCACACTCCCCTTTCTCAACAGCCAAAAAAAAATCGACTAGGATAAGTTGCAGTATCCAGGTTTTCTACTGGACGTAAGGTGCCACTCTCGCGGGAGAACGACCACATGCCCAAGGTGGTATAGCTGCTTGTCGAGAAATAAAAGCAGAATGACTGCCTCTCCGGGCTGGCAGGCAAAGGTCATCGGCAAAAGGGGAGCATTTCGCATAACATCCTAATGAACCGATACCTTCCCACTCTTGCCTGGTTTATTTCTCTTCAGCAGAAACGAGGCGACAAACATAATCAGCGAGCCCACTGCCAGCAGCCAATACACATCGATGTAAGAGAGAACTCCAGCTTGAGCCTGAATCACAGCGTACAGCCGGCCCAGGGCCTGTTGTTGAGCGGCATGCGCGCTCAAACCGGAGCGCGTCAGTCGTATTGCAAGAGCTGTGGTAGAGCTGTGAAATCGGCCAGAAGCTGTATATTCCGCTAAGACGGATTGATGATATTGACTGCGTCGAGCAATCAGGGTCGTGACGGCAGACGTCCCAACGCTCTGCCCCATGTTGCGAAAGAAATTCATCAGCCCGGCGGCAGCGTTGGTTTTTTCAGGCGCCAGGCCGACATATCCGGCAAGCGTGAGGGGGACAAATAGAAAGGCGACGGGAATGTACTGCCACACACGTAAAAGGGTGGCAGAGCGGAAACTCATAAGGAGGTCGATCTGTTTGCTCGATATGTACATGGCTGCTGCCAGACCTATCCAGCCACATGCGATGATATGGCGGGCTTGAAATCGGGTAGTGAGTTTACCTACCATCGGGAGCACAACCAGCACCACCAGGGCGCCGGCGGAAAGCACCATCCCTGCCTTTTGTGCCGTATATCCCATAAGCGTCTGCAGCAGTTGCGGCATCAGCACCGTGGAACTGAATAAGGCCGCTCCCAGCATCAGGAACATCAGATTGGTGGTCGCGACGTTGAAGCTCTTGAACAAGCGCACATCCACAATGGGCTCTTTGTGAAGCCATTCCCAGATGACCAGGGAAACGAGGCCCACCACGGCGATCGCAACCAACGTGGTGATGAAATGAGATCCGAACCAGTCGTCTTCCTGTCCTTTGTCGAGCACGATCTGCAATGCGCCGACGCCCAGGGTCAACAGAGAAAATCCGATAATGTCGAAGCCGGCGAGCCGAGCCTTCAGGCGGGCGATGTAGGGTGGATCTTCGACCAGCTGGTAGACCAGTATGAGCGCCAGAATGCCGACCGGAACGTTGATGTAGAAAATCCAGCGCCAGGAGTAGTTGTCGGTGATCCAGCCTCCCAGCGTCGGACCAATGGCAGGAGCACAGATGGTCGTAATTCCATACAGGGAAAAGGCCAGCCCTCGCTTCTCGGGAGCAAAGCTATCGCCCAGGATGGACTGCGCCATCGGCTGCAAACCGCCTCCAAACGCGCCTTGCATGACCCGAAACAGAAGAAGAAACCCAAGGCTGGGTGCGATCCCACAAAGAAAGGAACTCGCTGTAAAAAAAGAAATACAGATCAAGAAGAAACGCTTCCGCCCCAGCGAGGCGACCAGCCATCCACTGAGCGGCAGAACGATTGCATTGGAGACCAAGTAGCTGGTCAGCACCCACGTGCTCTCGTCATTGCTGGCCGCCAGACCGCCGGCGATGTGGGGCAGGGCAACATTGGCGATGCTGGTATCGAGGACCTCCATAAATGCCGCCAGTGACACCGCAGCCGCAATGATCCAGGGGTTGACTCTGGGTTCCCAGAGATCCTCTCCGGCGATACCAGATCCGGCGGTTCTCATCGAACCCTCACCTCGGGGTCAACCGACAAGCCGGGCTTCAGCAGTCCTTCCGCGTTGAAGTCCGCTCCCGCAGAGCGATCAAAATCGAGGCGCACTGGTACGCGCTGCACAACCTTTACGTAGTTTCCGGTGGCGTTCTCGGGTGGCAACAGGCTGAACACCGAGCCTGCGCCGGCGCCCATGTTGGTTACATGTGCCTGCCATTTGCGGCCGTAGGCGTCCACCTTGATTTCGACGGGTTGCCCCGGCCGCATGTGGGCAAGTTGTGTTTCCTTAAAGTTGGCCGTAACCCAGACATCGTCGAGCGGCACTACTTCTACCAATTCCTGCCCGATGGCGACGTTCTGGCCCACTTCGACCGTTCTCTTACCGATAATTCCTGTGACTGGAGAACGAACGACCGTATAGCTCAGGTTGAGATCTGCTTGATCGAGCAGTGCCTTGCGTTCGAGTTCCTGGGCATTGGCCGCGTGTGCCTTCGCGATCGCCATCGAAACCTGTTCCGGTGCGGTCTGAGCGCTGCGTAAATCGGCCCTCGCCTGCAATAGCTTTCCTTGCGCCTGGCGTACCGCTTGTTCAGCCGCCTGCACATTCGCTTGGCCTGACGCGACGCCGGATCGATTTGCTTTGGCTGCGGCGACTGCTTGATCGTACAGCTGATGAGAAATATCTTCCTTTGCGACTAGTTGCGCATAGCGCACCAGGTCCGCGTCGCTCCTCGCCGCATTGGCTTTAGCCTGTTCCAGAACGGCTTTCGCAGACTCGATATTCTGCTCGGCAGCCTCAAATCCCGCCTCTGCATTTGTCACCGCAGTACTTGCTGAATCGACGTCGCTTTGTGTGGTAACCGATGTGATTGGTATGTTGAAGCGAGAACTTGCAGCAGTGGCCTGCGCGTCTTCGAACGTCGCACGGGCCTGTTCCAGCGCGATCTTATAGTCCTTAGGATCGATGGTTACAAGCACATCACCCGCATGCACAAGCTGTCCCTCGATCACTGGGACTTCGAGCACGTAACCATTGATCCGCGCGCTCAACGGCATGATGTGACCATTGACTTGTGCGTCGTCAGTCGACTCCCACGCCAGGCTATTCCATAAGAAGAGCCCACCTCCCACGGCCACAACGGCGAGTAGCAGCAATGCCACGGCCCGAGCGCCCACGGGATGCTCGTAAACAATCCGGCGGAGGCCCTGCTTTGTTTGGTTGCCGCGGGACAATTCTGGTGTCGCCGTCGCCACCGCGCTGGAATTTGTTTCCTCGAACTCCGTCTGTTGTGCAGACACTTAGTGTCCTCCGAGATATTGGTTAAAACTGCCTCGTGCACTACCGAGGGCACGAGCGAGCGCCAGTTTGGCGAGATTGTGGCTATAGAGGCTGGTGATGTATTGGTCGTTGGCGCTGGCCAGCGACTGCTCGGACTGCACCACTTCGACGCTGTCGGTCACGCCTGCCGCAAAGCGGTCCTTGGAACGAGCGACGTTTTCGTTGGCCAAGCTCACATTCTGATGAGCGACTTGCACTTGCTCTCTGGCGGCATTCAGATTGAGAAATGCCGTGCGAACGTCGTAGTCAATTTGCCCGCGGATGTTCTCTGCTTCCGCCTTCCTCTGGTGCAGAGTCGCTTCCGCTTGGGTTATGTCGCCCTTGATCCGGCCACCGCTGTAGACGGGTACATTGATCCCCGCCTGGAAACTGAAGATTCCGTGGGACTGGCTGAATGTTGGCCCCTGGTCGCCGTAATCACCATTTACAGCCACGACAGGATAACGTTCGCCCTTGGCGGCAGATAGCCCTTGCTCGGCTGATTTGGCTGAATCGAGAGCCGAGCGGAAGTCACTGCGCGATTTGTAGGCCATCTTGAGGGCATCTTCGACGGTAGGCGGCTGGATGTCGGCGTACGGGAGTTGGTCCGCTATCTCGAAGGCCTGGCCAAGAGGTAATCCGATGGCGCG
>DASRRN010000277.1:0-7471 GCA_035695685.1 Acidobacteriaceae bacterium
CACATATACGAGTCGATTGAAAAACAGCAACCCGGCATTACCTACCGTGAGCCGCCGCTGCTCTTGAGCAACTCCGGCGACGGCAAGTATCGAGACATGAAGGAAGCCGCGGGGGCGACCTTTCAACAGCGATTTGTCGCCGCGGTCTGGCGACAGGAGACATTGACAACGACGGCCGCATGGACGCCATCATCACGCGCTTGAATGACTCGCCGGTATTGTTGCGAAATACATGGCAGCCGAGCGGTTCCTGGATCGGGTTCGAACTGGAAGGGACCCGCAGCAATCGGGATGCGATCGGAGCAAAAGTTACCCTCTCGCTGCCCACGCGAAAGCTGGTTCGTTGGGTCGTGGGTGGTTCGAGCTATCTATCCACTCGTGACAACCGAGTGGATGTAGGGCTCGGAAACGAAACGGGAGAAGTGAGGGCTGAGATTCATTGGCCAAGCGGCCAGGTGCAGCAGCTCACAGGCCTGAAGATCAATCAATACCATCATATTCTGGAACCAAAGTGAGACTCCACAGGGCAGTGCAGGTGATGGTAGTGCTAGGTATCTCCGCAACCTTCGGAGCTCGCAGTGTTATCGCCGGCGATGACCCGCGCGCGGCAGCTGCGCTTGCCAGGTCCTGCTATCGCACGGGCACTGTGGAGCAGGCCCGGTTGTGCATGGAGCCGATTAAGAACGCTTCCCCTGAAGGAATTTTTATGGCAGCCACCGTCGCAGCGGATGCTGAAGACTTTGCGACAGCGGAAGCGATGTATAACTCGATCAAGTCTTCTTATCCCAATCGACCCGCCATCGACTACCAATTGGCGCTGGTCCAATATCACGAGGGACATATCGCGGACAGCCAATCCACGCTCACGGATATGATCGCAAGAGGCGAGGACAATGGGGACACGCATAACCTTCTCGGCTGGTGCTGGTTTAAGTCGAACGACCTGAACCAGGCGGAACGGGAATTGAACGAGGCCATCCGCCTGGACCCCTCATCGGAAACAAACTACCTCGATTTGGCTCGCATGCAGCTTGCGGGGCATCAGCTTGATCCTGCGCTCGAGAGTACCCGGCGCGCAGTCAAGCTTTTCCCTAAATCGGCGGAGGCATGGCTGGTCAAGGGTTCAGTCGAGACTGCGGCGCAACGACTCGCCGACGCCGTGACCTCCTATGCCACGGCAGTACGGCTGGACAGTAAGAATGCAGAGGCGGAACTTGCCCTCGTGAACGCTCAGTGGCTAGCCGGAATGACGGAGCAGGCGCGAACCGGTTTCCACCGGCTGCTGCAGCATTATCCCCGCAACGCTCAGATCTATGTCGCTTATGCCGATTTTCTAAGCAGCGTGGAACCCCGGGACACAGCACACTTGACGGGACTGATGAAGACCGCCGCGGCGCTCGATCCGTCCCTCGCCGAGCCTCATTACTACCTGGGAAACTTAGCGCTTACCAACGGAAAGCTTGACGAAGCGATGCAACAGCTGGAAACTGCCGTGCAGCTGGACCCTTCCAGCAGCAAGGCGCACTTCGCTCTTTCTCGCGTGCTCAGGCAACAAGGACGGACCGAGGAGAGCGCACGGGAGCTAGGTATTTACCAGGAATTGAAGCGAGCGGAAGATGGAGCAACCGGATCGGCCCCTTAGTTTCACGGGTTACGCCACTGCTCTCTAAGGACGCTTCCTCCGTCCGGGCAGCAGTCTCCTGGAAACTCCGAAGCTCTCGTCCTATTATGACTTGGAAGGAGAGACCAGTGTTTACCCTTGACGGTGTTCGGAAATTCCATGACTGGACCCACGCCAGCCTCAATATTGTGCTGGATCACTTGTCCACAATCCCCACAGACGATTATGCACGGGAATTGCCGGGTTTCGGCTTCCGCACTCTGCGGGAACAAGTGATGCATATCTTCAACTGCGAAGGATTCTGGATCCGCACGCTGCAAGGGCTCCCGTTTGTCGACCGCGAGGCCGCCGAATTTCCAGCCGTCGCCGATGCGAGAGTACTGAAGCAGGAAGTCAGCCGGCGGACTCACGCGTATTTATCGGGCTTGACGGATCAACAGCTCAACAGGGATACGGATCTTCATTTCCCTGATGGAGACATCGCCGTCCGTACTCCTGCGCTCGTCCTCCATCATGTCCTGACACATGCCTTTCATCATAAGGGCCAGATCGTTGCGATGTGTCGGGTGCTCGGTCATCCTGCGCGTGACACCGATCTGAACCAGTTTTTATGATGAGCCGCAGAAGCGTAACCTTGGTCACACTAGAACTACTGGCTGTGATTGCTCTCGTCGGTGACTCTCTATTCGGGGGAAATGCGTCGGCGGGGTGTTGCTGTGGCGTGCGCGCCGTGTGATTGATATCGCGTTCTTCGGACTCGAAGTCGATTAAGCCGGAAGACAACCTACATTACTTCATTCAGGCCTACATCAGAACCCAACTTCGATCGTCGGACGGATGAGCGAAATTGTCTGTCGGCGCTACCTGTG
The DNA here is from genome assembly GCA_035695685.1 of Acidobacteriaceae bacterium. Classification (GTDB taxonomy): domain Bacteria; phylum Acidobacteriota; class Terriglobia; order Terriglobales; family Acidobacteriaceae; genus PALSA-350. The sequence goes on from DASRRN010000277.1 coordinate 2,491, forward strand.
CTAAATTCTGAAATTCAGGGACGGAAGGTGAGAGGTGCCGCGCAAAGTTCGCATGCAAGATGTTGCAAAATTGGCCGGTGTCGGGATGATGACCGTTTCACGCGCACTGAACAAGAGCGGTCCCATATCTGAAGAGACGCTCCGAAAGGTTCGCCGGGCAGTATCGACATTAAATTACCGGCCGAATGAGGCTGCGCGTTCCCTCCGCGGTGGGCGATCCCGATCAATTGGGCTTATCGTACCTAATTTCTATGACCCTTTTTTTGCAGAATGCGCTCATGCGATCACTGTGGTCGCAAATGAACACAATTACTCGGTCATCGTCACCACTTCCGACGAAGACCCAGAGGTGGAATATCGAATGGCCGGCGAAATGTTGCGGCGGCATGTTGAGGGGATGCTGGTCGTTCCCGCCGTGGGAAAGACTAAGCTCAACCGCGACGAATTCCGTTCGACAGCAATCGTTACCCTCGATCGGCCAATTAAGGGCGACCAATTCAGCAGTGTTCTCGTGGACAATCGTGGCGGCGCAAAGACAGGAACCTCACATCTTATCGAGCATAAGCACAAGCGCATTTGTTATTTGACTCTTTCGGAGAAGGCTTTTACCCATAAAGTGCGTTACGAAGGGTATAGGCAGGCAATGCTGAATGCAGGCTTGGTTCCGGAGGGTTACTTCAACTGTACTTCCCGAGAGGAGACGCGAGCCATCCTGCGCTCGCTGTTGAATGCCCCGAAGGCGCCGACCGCTTTCTTCGCGAGCAACAATTTGGTCATGCGCCATTTGCTTCATGCGCTTTCAGAGATGGGGGTGGCGATTCCAGGTGAAGTGGCCGTGGCTGGCTTCGATGACTTTGACATGGCTGACATTTTTTATCCAGCACTCACGGTCGTCCGCCAGTCCGCAAACGATTTGGGAAGGATCGCTGCCGACTTGTTGTTCGCAAGATTTGGGGCGAAACATCGGCCGGTCGTGGGCAACCAGATTGTGCTCCCAGTTCAACTGATTATCCGCCGCTCATGTGGTTGCAACATCGAGAACGCCGCTTTCGCTACTGGCAGGAGCGATTCGCGAGGGAATGGGAAGCGAAAGGCGTAAGAGAAAGCTGTCTTCGGCAAGGTTGGTCCGAAGACTGTTAGATACGTGCTGCCTCGTTGGGCTCATAACCGAGTTTGACAATAGCCGCACGGACGCGTTTGGCCATGGCAGCGCTTACATGTTTCTTACCGTTCATCACCCGCGATACGCTCATACTGCCGACCCCACACTCCCGTGCGACGCCGGCGATGGTTGGCACCGGTTTTGGTCTTCTAGGCATAAGGTCTTATTTTACAAGCAGCTGCAATCGCCGCGACGACGGCAAGGCATTTGCTGCTCCAAAGATCACCACTTATTCCCGGTAACGCTATCAGTCCCTGGTCAAAAAGCGATTCCTGGTGGCTGAAACAGTCTCCCGTTCGGCCGCCCCAAATGCTTGCCGCCATTGATTGTATTGGGTAAGACTGCATCCGAGGATATCCCGAGTCTAAATTTTTCTTGACAACCATGATTTCAGTGGTATAGAAACCCGGCTGGTAACGATACCACTAATTTGGGCTCACGAAGACAAGTTAGGCCAGCCCGGTTAACCCGTGACTCGGTCCTCAGGATTGAAAGATCACATTTTAGGAGGCAGTATATGGACACACCTCTTGTTCATCGGCTGGTCAGCGCCGGCTACTTCTGGTTAGCGAAGTCACCTGGGAGGACCTGTCGCGTGTTTTCGTTGTCCCTGCGGCTTGCGTTCCTCCCGCCGCTAGCTGTCTTCTTTTCCGGCCTGCTGATGATCAATCTTGGCTGTGTGGCTTTTGCGCAAAGTCCGACAGGAACCATCCGTGGAACGGTGCTCGATCCGACGGGTGCCGAGGTGGCCGGAGCGACCATAACCCTTACCAATCTGGCAACGAACACGTCGCAAACGGCCACGACCGACAATGCAGGCCGGTATATTTTGAACTTCGTTCCCCCCGGGATCTACACCGAAACGGCAAGCGCGGCGGGATTCCGCACTGCCAAACAGAACAACATTATCGTCGAGGTGGCGGTGGACAGGCCGGTCGACTTCAAACTTCAAGTCGGCCTGGTGTCGTCACAGGTAGAAGTAACTTCGACGACCCCGCCGCTCGAAACCAGCTCATCCAACATCGACACCGTGATCACGTCCAAGGAAATTACCGATCTACCCCTGAACGGCCGCAACCCTTTCACGCTGGTGGAAACGGTGCCGGGTGTAAGCACCATCGGCAATGCATCAACGCCCCATATCGCGGGATCCCGCAACGCCAACAACGAGGAGCAGCTGGATGGCATGACCAACATCCTGCCCGAAAACAATGTTGGCAACAACTCCACCGCTTACACCCCGATCGTCGATTCGGTGAGCGAATTCAATGTACAAACCAGCGTTTTGCCCGCGGAATTCGGTAGGTTTTCCGGCGGCGTGATCAACATGGTCACCAAAACCGGGACTAACCAGCTTCACGGCGGCGCCTTTGCTTTTGCCCAGACGACTGCTCTCGGGGCTAAGAACTACTTTTCCAGCGGCCCAGTTCCCGCCTACTACCAATACCAGTGGGGCGGCACACTGGGTGGCCCAATCGTAATTCCCCATGTGTTCAACGGGCGTAACCGCACCTTCTTCTTTGTCGGCTACCAAGACACGATAGAAGCCGATGATAAATCCGAGGTCGATAGTGTTCCCTTACCCGCTTGGCGAACCGGCGATTTTTCCTCGCTGCCGGCTCTTTCGAACGGAAGCCCGGGCGTCATCTACGATCCGGCAACGGCGACGCTGGGGACTGATGGCTTCTATCACCGCACCCCATTTCCCGGGAACATCATCCCGGCCAACCGCTTGAGTGCGGTGGCGCAGGCCGTCATGAAGTTTTACCCCATGCCCAACACCGGCGCACCGGGTGCCTTTTTCAATAACTATCAGGTAAGCGGCTCCGAATCGTCTCCCACGTGGCAGTTCGACATCCGGCTTGATCACAACTTCACCGACAAATGGCATAGCTTTGTAAAGCTTTCCCACCAGCAGGGCAGCTATACACCCTTCAACGATTATGGCAACCCAGCCGCGCTTACCGGCAACGGTCCCACGGTCGATTCGGCGTACAGCTTCTCCTTCGACAACGCCATCACCCTGTCCCCCTCGCTGGTGATGGATCTCCGTGCCGGCTTCAGCCGGTCGACCGCGGTGCGCACGGCCATCGGAGAGCCTTTCGACCTCTCTTCGATAGACATGCCGTCCTCGTTTATAACGGTTTCCAAAAGGACGACCACAGTATTTCCTTACTTCAATGTGGGCAATGGTTATTCCGGTTTGGGGTCAACCGGCTACGTGCCGCTTGAAGAGAACCCGTCAGCATTTGATTTCAACCCGAGCGTCGTGAAGACCATTCATGGCCACTCAATCACCATGGGTGGAGAGTATCGTAAGATCTTCGAGAATTTCTATCAATATGGCTTTCCTTCGGGTCAGTTCGCCTTTAGCCAGGATTGGACGCAAGCGGTCGCGAACAATACGGGACTCTCGGGCGGTACAGGCAATGCATTTGCTTCGGTGATGCTAGGTTTGGGGGATAGCGGAGACATCACCCACGACATCGGGGTTTCCGAGTCCAGCGCCTACTTCGCGCTATTCCTCCAGGACGATTACCAGGCATCAAAGAAGCTCACGTTCAACGTCGGGCTGCGCTGGGACGTGGACATTCCGCGCACCGAGCGCCATAACCGGTTGGACTACTGGAATCCCAATCTGCCTTCACCGCTTGTTGGCGTCCCTGCCGGTGCTTGCCTGTACTGTTCCAATCTGATGGGCCAGATGGTATTCGCCGGAACCTCTCAGGACCCGTACGGCCGGCACCAGGGGCCGACACAGTGGAAGGACTTTGGGCCGCGAGTCGGTTTTGCCTGGAGCGCTAACGATAAAACGGTGGTGCGCGGCGGCTACGCCGTCATTTTCCAACCCTCGCAATTGCAGGCAGGCGGAACAACCGGGGGCTCGGGCACCGATGGATTTACCAGTCAAACCAACTTCAACTTCACTTTCAATAATCAGCAAACGATTGCGACAACCGTCGATAGCCCAGCGCCTAGCGGGTACAACCTTCCTCTAGGCGTTGCGGGAGGTCCGCTCACCTATTCGGGGCTGAATATTTCAGATACATTCTTCTCCACTTACCGCAATCCCTATTCGATTGAGGGTAATTTCAATATCCAGCGCGCCATTCCCGGTAATGCAACGGTCGAGGTTGCCTATATTTACAATCGAGGAAATTTCCTTATCAACGGAGATCCCGGCGTCCCTTATGGGCAGGTCAATCCGTCCTATTTGTCGCTGGGTACTCAGTTGACCGCCAGTGTTCCCAATCCATTTTATGGAATCATTACTACGCAGGGTTCGTCCTTGGCTGCGGCAACTGTTCCTTACGACTATCTCCTGGCGCCTTTTCCGAATTACAACGGCGTTACCTCCTTCCGCAAGGCCACTTCCGGGTCCCACTACAATGCGTTTACCGCTAAGCTGAACAAACGCTTCTCTCAGGGTTTCTCGACGCTGGTTTCCTTTACCGCAGGAAAAATGATGGATAACGCGGCCAGCGTGGTCAGCTATCTTGGGCCGACCAGCCAAACTTACAACAATCAATACGACCCCAAGGCGGAGTTCGGCCTTTCCTCTCAGGACGTCTCGCGCATCCTGACAGTCGCCGGCGTTTACGAGTTGCCTGTCGGCCGCGGAAAACTATTTCTCAACAACGTGAATGGCGTCGTCGACAAATTCATCGGCGGATGGCAAGGCAATACCATCGTCCAGTGGGACACCGGCACGCCCGTCGTGCTGGGCTCCGCGAACGATAACACCGGGCTCCTGGGTGCGGCGAAGCGGCCTAGTGAGGCTCCTGGCAACGCGAAACTCAGCAACTCGACTATGGCCCA